>JBGTCC010000332.1:0-8619 GCA_041749055.1 Thermodesulfobacteriota bacterium
GGATCGTGATGTTCGGCTGCGTCGATCCCAGCGACACCGCGGCGCCACAGGTGGCAACGGTCGTCGACCGGGTGCGCACCGCGCTAAATTATATCGAGCCGAAAAATTTGTGGCTGGCGCCTGACTGCGGCCTGATGACGATCAGCCGCGAACTGGCCAACGACGAGGCCAAGCTGCTCACCGAATCGGCAAAGCAATTGCTAAAAACACCGTAGGAGGTTTACCCTTCTTTGACCGACCACTCTCCCGAGAGATCCTGAACCTGAGCGAGGGACCGGCTTTTGTTCGGCACGTTTCTGTGCGAACTTTACATCAACGAAAAACCTAGACGTTTTATCACATCAGCGATTCAAGACAGAACGCTAATCGTCAGTGGAAGACGCTCCCGCCATCAACCACGATCGATTGCCCCGTCATGAAATCGCTGTCGGACGAGCAGAGAAACACCAGCGTGCCCATCAGATCATCCGGAGTCTGCAGCCGCTTGATCGATCTGTCCTTCAACTGCAATTCCGTTAGCGCCTTGGGCGCGTTCTGACCTTCATGCTCGACCAAACCCGGCGCGATGGCGTTGACGCAGATGCCGAACTCGCCAACTTCACGCGCCAATGAGCGGGTCATGCCGATGAGCGCCGCTTTTGAGGCCACGTAGTGCAAAAAGTTCGGCGTGCCCCAGTATGCGGTCGAAGACGAGATGTTAACGATCTTACCGCTTTTTTGTACTTTCATCTGCGGGAACACCGCTTTGGCGCAGAGAAACGGTCCTTTGATATTGACCGCGGAGACCTTATCCCATTCTTCGCCGCTGATCTCGTAGAACGGATGGCGCTGGATGTTGATGAAGATGGCGGCGTTGTTGACCAGAATGTCGATGCGGCCGAAGGTTTTTACTGCCTCGGCGGCCATGCGTTGGCAATCGTTCTCATTCGCAACATCGACCTTGAGGGCAAGTGCCTTGCCGCCCTTGGCGCGAATTGCGGCCGCCACGGGCTCGCCGTCGAGGATATCGGCCATGACTACCGCGGCGCCTTCGTCAGCCAAGCGCCGGCAGTAAGCCGCGCCGATATGGCGCGCACCACCGGTAACGATGGCAACGCGACCGCCCAGCCTCACAACAACCCCCGGGAGTGATGGAGTATTGGAGTACTGGAGCATTGGGATCCGGACCCATCACTCCACCACTCCATCACTCCATTACTCCAATCCGCTTGCACGCCATCACGCCAATCCGTGCTCACTCCATCACTCCAATTCATCATCTCAGCCCCTTCAGGTGCTCGCGGAAGTCCACCGGATTCCACCAGGTTTTCAGTCCCAGCGATTCAGCGATCACTTTCGCCGCATTGTAACCCGGCGCGCCGGTGATGTTGCCGCCTGGATGGCAGGACGAGCCGCACATGAACAGACCGTCAATCGGCGTCTTGTACTGGCCCCAACCCGGGAATGGGCGGTTCTCTAATGCTTGATCGCCGCTATACTCGCCGATCATCCAATCGCCGCCATACATATTTTTATCGTGCCGCTCGATGTCGAGCGGAGTAGTAGAATCGGTCGAGAGAATGTTGGCGTCATTTAGATTCGGCGCGAACTCTTGCCAGACTGCTAATTGCTTCTTGAACCAATCGTCGCGCGCCTTGTCCCAATTCAATGGGTTGCCCCAGAGATTGTAGGTCATGAGCTGCCACATGAACGCAGTGGCTTTACCCGGCGGCGCCTGGCTGGGGTCGTGAAACGACGGAGTGGCGCCGTTCATGAATGGCTTGCGCGGAAGTTGTCCGGTGCGGCAGTCTTCGAACAGATTTTGCAAGTCTTCATAGTCTTCCAAGCCGACGATATGCATGAACGCCCCGGCGACCTCCGGATGTTTTTCCTCGGTGATGTACTTAGGTCTTTCGTTCAACGCCAGATTAGTCGCGAAGATCGGGGTGGTTTTGGAAAAGCGAAAGTTCTCCGCGAGGGTCGCGAAATTGTTTTCTAGATTCTCCCGTCCGACCAATTTGATGAAGGTCTCCACCGGGTTGACGTTGGAAGCGATGAACTTGCGCGCTTTGATCACCGTGCCGTCTTCGAGCACGACGGCGGTGGCCTGACCTTTTTCGACTAAGATGCGCTCGACACCGTTGGCTTCGATATAGTCGACATGATTGTGCGACATCATGTGAGCCAGATTATCGCCCAAGGCGTGGGACGTGCCGCGGCACAGCTGGGGATTAACGCCCCAGGCGATCATCGCCGGTATGAGATAACCGGTCTTTGGCGCGTCGAGCTCGTAGCCTCTCATGACACCGAGGAAACCAATAAAAGCCCGCACGCGCGGATGTTCGAAATGCCGCAAGACAAACTCTTCCGGCGTGGTGTCAAAATATTTTAGATACTCGCGCCCTTCCGGAGTCTTTTCGAGCAACGGCTTCTTCTCGTCGAACGGCAGCGGCACGGCATAGGTTTCGGTAAAGACAACCTTCTGCACCACCGGCTGCCAGCGCGTCCAGATATCCATGAACGACGCCGCGTCTTTCTTGGAGAGACGCTCGATGGTCTCGACGGTCTTCTTCACATCCGAAAACCAGCCGAGATAAGTCTTGTCCAGGAAATGGTGGACGACTCCGGGATCGGGACGGTAATAATGAATGCCGAAGTTTTCCAGCTCCAGATCCTTGTACCACGGCAACATCATCAAACCCCGATGAAAAACCGAATGAATATTATGCCAGAAGCCCGGATAGTTGCGGTCTTCGTGGGAGTCGAGCCCGCCGCCCACTTCCATATTCTTCTCGACGACCATGATCTTTTGGCCGCACTTGGCCAGATAAGCGGCGCAGATCATGCCGTTGTGGCCGGCGCCGATGACGACGCCGTCGTATTCCAATATTTTTGCCATAAACTATTTCTTCCGATACGATTGGAACCTTTGGAACAACTGGAACCATTGAAACAAATTACGAACCGGCTTGGTTCCAATCGTTCCAAAAGTTCCAGCCGTTCCAATCGTTCGTAAAAACGTTAAAGATTTAAATCCTGCTTCATCACCTTCCAGCAATTATACCCCGATCCGGCGATGACCGCGTCAGCCGGATGCATCGCGACGCCGACTTGATACAATCCTTGAATCGGCGTGCGGTAGTCGGATATCTGTTCGATCGGGCGCTGCTCGCCCATCTGCGTCGGGATCTTGCGCGCCACCCAAACCGACCCGCGCCGCATGTTGGGCCAGCGTCCCGCCAGGTAGTGGGGCTCCATCGCCACTTTCATGATGATGTTGTCGTCGGTCAAGTTGGTCGCGTAACGGCGCCAGGTTTTGACCACCGTATCGAGAAAACCTTTCTTTAGTTTCACCCAATCCTCCGGCTGCTTGCCCTGCAATTGAAACGGCACCGGCAGGTATGCAGACGCCGCATGCTTGCCGGCGGGCGCTTGCAACGGATCGAAGGCGGTCGGACAGATGGCGTGGAGACAAGCATGGGTGGGAAACTCGCCGGCACGGATCTCTTGCCACATGGTTTCCAGATCGCCGGGCTGCTCCGGTCCGAAATTTACATTCATCGCCTGGCCCACCGCCGGGTTGTTCGCTTCATGGATGGCGTAACGCAGCGGTGCCCGCAACGCCAAATGCACCTGAAAATAGGAAAACTCGTCGACCTGGATATCTTTCACCCGTTCGACAAACGTCCGCGGTAAGTAATCCTCGCCGACCATCTCGACGAAAGTTGAGTAGGGATCGCTGTTCGACACCACCGCCAAACGCGCTTGCCATTCGCGGCCGTCGCGCAGGCGCACGCCCACCGCCCGGCCGTCGTCGTTGACGAGAATCTTCTCGACATGGTGCACGGCGCGAATTTGCCCACCGTTGTGGACATAGGCGCGCTGCAAAACCTGGGCGATGGAGTGCGATCCGCCGCGCGCCAACTCGGGCTTTTCGTCGCCAGCGATCAGCTTCAACACTTCAATGCCGCCGCCGGCGTAGTCGACGCCGACGCCGCGCGGAATCGCCATCTGCGACAGCACCAAGGTCTTCGCGGCATCGCTCTCAAACAGCTCGTCGACCACTTGGCGCGGCGTCAGTTGCCACAAACGTCTAAATTCCTGGCCGTCTGGCTCGCTATCCAATTTCTGCAAGATCGCCGCACCCGGCCGGGGCGACTCATAGTAGTAGGGAATCAAGTAATCGCAGATCAGCCGGTGAAACCGATGATAGAGATTTCGCCAAGCCTCGCCATCCCTGGTCGAGAACCGTTTGATCGAAATGACGGTCTGTTCGATGGATTGATGGCGCGCAATTGACTGCCCATCCGGGAGCAACAGGGCGCTTATCACCGGCGGCGAAACAAATTCAGCGTGGTGACCGTCCTCCCATTGCAATTCTTTCCAGACCGGCGAGACCTCGCGGTTATCCTGGAAATAAGCCAGCGTGTTATGCCAGTAACCCGGCCGCGTGATTTCCTCGCTGGCCAGCCGCCCGCCGTTCTCCAAGCGACTCTCGCAGATGACGGTCTTGAGACCTGCCAAGCCGAGATAAGTGCCGAGGGCAAAATTATTCTGCCCCGCCCCAATCAGGATGACATCCCATTCGCTGTCGACCACAGATTTCCTCCAAATACTGGAAAGGCTGGAACCTTTTGCCGAACTAGTTCTGCAAAAAGATCTTCTTGTACTCAGCCATTTTTTCCGCGTAGGTCTTCTTGTCCATGTCGATCATCTCGACCAACTCAATTTTATCGGCGTCGGGAATCGGCGGATAAATGCCTTTGCGAGTGACGAACTCACCGATCCCGGCCATAATCCTGAGGCCCTCTTCACCGATAAAATAGTCGATGAACGCTTTCCCCGCGTTAGGATGGACGGGCTTCGCTGCGAGGGCAACCGCTTGGCCGTCACCCATGAACTTACCGAGCCGAACGTAATCGATCGGCACGCCTTTTTGGCCGTAGAAAACAACATTTTTAAGGAAGCCGATTCCGATCGGTGTTTCTCCAGTGGTGACTCGTTCGCCGGCCGGAGTCAACGAATCGACCAGCAGCGGTTTGGTCGCAGCTAGGTCACGGATGAATTTATCCGCCCGTTCCTTGCTGCCCATGACTTTATGCAAGCTCGCCAACCACTGTGCCGTGGTCGTGTGCAGACTCGCATCCGGCATGACGAGTTTACCGCGGTATTGCGGCTTGAGGAGATCCTCCAGAGACTTTGGCGCATCGGCGGGTTTAATCACCCCGGAGTGATAAAGGATGCCGATTACGGCGTTACGATACTGCGGTCCCAAGTTCGCGTGGATGACTTCCTTGGGAAAGAAATTAGCCGATGGCGAATCGTATTTGGACAGGCCGCCCTCGTTGAACATGAACTCCATCGGCGGTGTGGTGGTCAGCACCGCGTCGTAAAGCGGTTTGCCCGTGCGCGTCTCGCCAAGCACGCGGTCCAACACTTTAGTCGAGGCGGCGCGCCAATACTCGATGTCGAGGCCGGTCTTTTTTTTGAACGCCGCGCCAATTCGGTCCATGGTGTCGTTCTCGATCGAACCGTAAACCACGACCTTGCCGCCTTCCTTCCTGGCTGCTTCGATCATTTTCGCATCCTGAGCCAATGCAGCCGCGGGCCAAGACAACAGCATCGCGGCAAAAATTCCGAATAACTTTTCGTTGAATTTCATTGCGAGCTTACTCCTTCCCGTTTAAATCGTGAATAGCCCAAAGCGTCGGCAATGTCCATCCGTGCTCCGCACCGATTTGCTGATTCGATTGTCTGCACTGTCACCATTTGCTAACCTGCATGCTATCAGACCATGACCATCCAAGAAAAGCTCAAGAAACTCCGCGACGAACTGAAGCAGATGTTCCTCGAACGCGCCGACTTGATCGATGGCGCGCTGTCGGCGTTGCTGTCGGCACATCATTTACTGATTATCGGCCCGCCGGGCACGGCGAAGTCGATGCTCGCCGACGAGCTCTGCCGGCGCATCGACGGCGCCAACTATTTTCAGTGGCTGCTCACCCGCTTCACCACGCCGGAGGAAATTTTCGGCGCGGTGAGTCTCAAGGCCCTCGAACAGGACGACTATCGGCGCGTCACCAGCCGCAAACTTCCCGAAGCCCATATCGCCTTTCTCGATGAAATCTTCAAAGCCAACTCGTCGATCTTGAATTCGATCCTGACGCTGATCAACGAGCGGCTTTTTCACAACGGCAAGGAAGTGGTCAAGGTGCCGCTGCTCACTCTGTTCGGCGCCAGCAATGAACTGCCAGAGGAAGAAGAATTGACCGCGCTCTACGACCGCTTCCTGGTGCGCTTTGTGGTCGGCTACATCGTTGAAGACTTTCGTTTCCTGCGCATGCTGGAGTCGCAAGCTCAGCCTGAGCGCACGACGTTGAGCTTTGCCGAGTTGACCGAGCTACAGGCACAAGTTCGGCAAGTGGCCATCCCATCCTATGTATTCCGCGGCATCGCCGATATCCGCCGCGAGCTTAATAAGAAAAACATCCAAGCCTCGGACCGGCGCTACCGCCAGTGCCTCGCTTTACTGCAAGGCCACGCTTTTCTCGAAGGCCAATCAGAAGTGGCGGAAAAGGATCTATTCTTCCTCGAGCATGTGCTGTGGCGCGATCCGGCGGAACAGGAGCAAGTGCGCAGCACCATTCGCGAGCTCTTGCTCGGCTACGAAGAGGAGATTGCCGAGCTATTGTATGAATCGCGCGAGATTCGTGAGGTAGCCCTGCAAGCCGGCCGTAGCAGCGACGAGCGCGCCCGCGCCCTGATCGAAGTTCATACCAAGCTCAAAAACATCCTCACCAAGGTCGACGCAATCATGGAAAAGGCCAAACGGCTTGGGCGCCCGATCGAGCGCGTAAACTCCGTGCGCGGCGAGATCGAACAGCTGCAGAAAGATATGCTGGAGCAGTTCTGATGGCGTCGCGACGGCCGCAACCCCCACCCGCTAAGCGGCGCTTCGAGCCACTGCCCAAGAATACCTTCTGGATCGAGCACGACGCCTACGATCGGCGGGTCTGGCAGCATCTGCGCTCGGAATCGCCGTCGCTGCGCGAGTTGGAGGACAAAGGCGCTACCTTGCTGCCCCATTTCGGCTCCCTGCTCCAGGATATATTCTGCTTGCTGTTCAAGTACGTGGTCAATTACCACAGGGACGGCGAGGTTTTACCGAGCGCCCTGCTCAACCAGAAGTTTCTCCGCTCGATCCATACGGGAAGCCAGTACGATTACCTGCGCGAGCAAACTCTCTTGAATGAAGCTCACGCCGGCTTGTCGACGCTGATTCTCGGTGAGCGGTTATTGAATTTCATCCGGGAAGAAAAGCTGCTCACCCGGCGCGACATGCGCGACCTCTGGGATATCCAAAAGCAAGAAGAACTGGCCGGCCAGAAGATGGAAGAGTACGACAACGCCGACACCATCCCCGAGGACGAGCTCTCAGAAGAGGGAAAGAAGGCACTGCGAAAAGCCAAAGAGAAAATGGCCGGCGAAGTCCAGGGCGCCGAAGCGCTGTTGCGCCATAAGACCACCCAACTCAAGGAAGACTTGAAACGCATTGAAGAGCAAGCCAAGAAGCGCCTCCAGGCCGAAACTATCAAGGTCGCCCAAGAACTCGAAGATGCCACGGAAGAAGCCGAGACCTGGGGCAACACCATCGGCACCGGCGAAAAGTCACCGCCGGGGCAAAAGCTCGAACTCGGCCGGCGGCTGGCGGGAAACGACAAGTTGAAGAAGCTCGCCCGCATGGTCGGCCGCATGAAGTTTCACGCCCAGGCGCTGCGCAAGAAAGTCTTTGAGAGGTCCAACGAAGAACTCCTGGAAGTCGAGCAAGGCGACGCTCTGCACCGCTTGCTGCCGCACGAGATGCTGAGCTTGCACCATCCGCTCCTGCGCAAGGATTTCTTCCGTCGCTTCCTTGATCAGGAGCTGATTCAGTATTCGCTGCGCGGCGTCGAGGAAAAAGGCAAAGGACCGATGATCGTCTGCCTCGACGGCAGCTCGTCGATGTCCGGTGACAAAGAGATCTGGTCCAAAGCGGTCACTCTGACGCTGTTGGAAATCGCCCGCAAACAGCGCCGGTTATTTCGCTCGATTTGCTTCTCGTCGGCGGATACGCCGCTGCAAATACTCGACATGAACCCACGCGACCGCTACGAGGTCGAAACCAAAACCATCATGGACCTGGCGGAATACTTCCCCGGCGGCGGCACCGACTTTCAAAAGCCGTTGGACGCAGCGCTGGAATGTCTAGGCGACTCGCGCTTTAAGAAAGGCGACATCATCTTCATCACCGACGGCGAGTGCCAGGTCGATCCCCAATGGGTGGAGCAGTTTAGAGAAGAAAAGGATCGCCTGGGCTTCTCGCTCTTTTCCATCCTCATCGACATGGGGCCGGCTTCCTTGGGAACGTTAAAAGAGTTCAGCGACCGGATTTCGACAATCAAGCAATTGACCGGGGATGAAGCCAAAGAGATTTTTGTGAAGTTCTAAGAATCGGAAGGGACGACGAACGCTAATCCGCAACCGGCTGAGACTCTCGATTCTTCCTCGAAAAAAGTATCGTTACCGCGAATACTCATCGCTTGGCCGCGCTTCGATCAGAACAATGCCGCCGATAACCGCTTCAATACGCAAGTCGAAGCC
>JBGTCC010000333.1:0-3450 GCA_041749055.1 Thermodesulfobacteriota bacterium
CAGGCTGAAGGCGCTCTACCCCGGTCATGGGCGAGTTTCGGCGACGCCGATCGAAGATATTGATCGCGCGGTCGCCAACGCGCAACTGTTGCTGGATTCCAAAGACAACGACACGGTGGATATTTTTTATCAGAATACCCATGAGAATGCCGATGACAGTGGAATTGCGGCTGCTATCGGCATTTAAGAAACGGCTGGTAAACGACCATCGCTTGCGGCGCCGAGGCGGCGCAGGCACGAGACGAATGGTCCTGGGTTTCGATGCTGAAGCCCGCGACTATGGCAATGGCGCCTGATTCCTCAAACCGGATCGAGCGCCATTTTTGTTTGCCACCGGCGACTTGCGAGGTGAGCCATGAACGATGAGAAAATTTCCAGTCGCATTCCCAACCCGCGGAGCGCGACCCAGCAGTCGTGGCCGGCACGGTTGGCACCATCGTCACGTTGGCGCTCCAAGCCAATTTGAGTTCGCCGGTTACCATCGTGGTCGGCGTCGTGGTCCGATTGGCTCAGCAGTTAGACTGGTTCGATGGCAACTCAAGTCCAGCTGTGGGGAATCCTAACTTGGCCAGCGGGCCGCCGGATGTTGCTTCGTGGACGGTCTAGAGCATGGTTGTGGTTTGGCAAGGTGACTGCTTAAATTTTCAGCAGCAGTATCAAAAAATAGGCAATTATTTTATCTGGGGGTTCTGCACCAGTGCAATAGCGGCGTAAAGTCAACTATCGAACTACTAGCAGATGAAACTTTCCATGGCATTCGTTTTGCTCGGTTTTCACCGTAATTTAATGTTGGTGAATTTTATTTGTTCTTAGTGAAGAGTTCGTTCGGGTGTAGTCATGAATTTGTTATAGATTAGCACAATCGATTTTCGAGGAGGATTTGGTAATGAAACGTGGAATGGTTCGAATTGCGCTCTTAGCTGGTGCCATCGTGCTTGGAGGGCAAAGCGCTAAGGCCGCCGAAGATAAGCCACTCGGCCCAGGCTGGTTGAGTCTGGATAGTAGTGTCGGCAAGCTCGACGGCGCCATCGCCAACGGCAAAGGTGCCTTGGAGAAAGCTCTGGGCATCGGCATCAGCGGTTATTTGGATACCGGCTGGACATTTAGCACCAACCATCCAAGAAAACCGGATTCCATCAGTTTGCGGTACTTCGACAGAGACCAGAACGACTTGGTCTTCAATGGCTTTCATCTGGCCCTCGATAAGCCGGAGAAAGATTGGGGCGTGGGTTTTCATGTTTCGGCAGACTTCGGCAGAACCGGCGAGCTGCTGCGCGAGGCGACACAATGGAGCAGGAACGGCCCCAGGGGCTGTTGCGAGCCGTCCGCTGAACTGCGCCAGGCGTTTTTGACCACGACCATCCCGATCGGCGAGGGGTTGGCCGTCAAAGGCGGATTGTTTACCACATTATTGGGCACGGAAATCATTCCGAATCCCGGCGCATTCAACGACAACATCTCGCGCTCATTTCTCTTCAATCTCGCGATCCCGTTTCGCCACCTGGGCTTGTTGTTGAGTTACCCGGTGCACAAAACCGTCAGCCTGACAGCAGGTATGGTCACCGGCTGGGATAATCCGCGCGACAACAACGACAACCCGTCGTTTCTTGGCGGCGTAACCCTCACACCTAACGATAAAGTGACGCTCAATAGCAGCATCGTCTATGGCGCGGAAACTCGCAGTGCCGGGCCGAAGCGGCTGGCCTGGGCCAATGTGTTAACGTTGAAACCGACGGACCCGCTTGCGCTGATATTTGAATACACCTACGGCCACGAGCAGAAGGTCACAGCCAGCGGCCGTGACGGCACTTGGCAAGGCGTTGCGGGTATCGCTTCTTATTCCTGGACCGATCGTTTCTCCACGGCTCTACGCGGCGAATGGTTCAACGATCGGGACGGCGCGCGCATCGGCGGGGATTTTTTCGGCACCCATGCCAATGTGGAAGTGGCCGAGTTTACTTTAACGGGTGCCTATAAATTCACTAAGATGCTGTTGGGTCGTGTTGAGCTGCGCCAGGACTTGTCGGATCAGAAGGTTTTCGCCAAAGGTGGATCCAACGCCGATAAGGCGCAGACAACTCTGGGCTTACAGATGGTTTATCAATACTAAGAGTGTTTGCCTCCTCTCGGTAGGGGAAGGGGGAACAGCCAAGGCCGTTCCCCCTTTTTTTATTCTGCTTCGCTTCGATGAGTTGCTTATGGATCTCCGCGATTGTGGAAAAGCGCCCTTTCAACTGTTAGTGCTACTTATCTCGTTGCTGGCTGATCCGCTCAATTGATTTCCCAAAGTCACTATCCGCTCATTCTCATCGTTCTGACTTCTCTATTGTTCTTCTTCGGTCTTGGCGCCCGGGACTTCTGGGCGCCGGTGGAGCCGCGCTATGGTGAGATCGTCCGGGTGATGTTCGCCAAGGGCGAGTGGATCGTTCCCACCGTCAACGGCGGCCTTTATACCGATAAGCCGATGCTATTTTTCTGGCTTGCGCAGATCGCGTCGAAGCTGTTTGGCGGCGTGTCGGAGTGGACGGTGCGCCTTCCAGCCGCTCTCGGCGGCGTTGGATTCATTTTATCGACTTACTTCTTTGGCCGTGATTTCTTCACCCCGCGCATCGGCTTTATCGCGGCGGCAATCTTGGCAACGACCATGCGGGTGGTCTGGGAAGCGCGCTGGGCCCATGTTGACATGCTTTTTTGCTGCTGGTTTTTGCTGGCGGTTTACTTCGCCTCACGCACTTTCCTCGGCAAAGATCGTGGTTATGGGATTCTTTTTGCCTACGCTTTCATGGGACTCGCGGTTTTGACCAAGGGGTTGATCGGCGTGGTCTTGCCGGCCTTGGTGTTTGGTTCGTTCATGGTCGTGCGGCGCGATTGGCGCATGATCGGCGCGGCTAAGCTTCATCTGGGAATTCCCATTTTCCTGCTGGTCACCGTGCCGTGGTTTTACCTAGTTCAGCAAGCAACCGAAGGGCGTTGGCTCAGTGAGTTTATTTATATCCATCATCTGAAGCGCTACATCGCCGGCGCCGGCCATCGCCAGCCGGCCTATTATTATCTGACGACGCTGCCGGCCGATTTTTTGCCGTGGACGATTTTCGCGATTCCGGCACTGATCGCACGCCTGCCTTTGCGCCAAGCGTTCAAAGATCCCTCCAGTCAGCTGTGTCTGTGCTGGTTTCTGGCAATCTTTTTGTTCTTTACCGTCTCGGACACGAAGCGCGATCTTTATCTCCTGCCGCTGCTACCGGTGGTGGCGTTATTTGTTGCTTGCTACTTCGACGCTCTTGGCGCAGAGCACGACGCGGCTGGCGGGTATCTCCGCTGGCTCACGGCGGGCTTCTTCGCGCTGCTTGCGCTCGGCGCCTTGCTGGTTCCAGCGGCGGCATGGCGGTTGCGACCCGATGCTTGGTTGGCCATGTTGCCGGCGAGTCTGGTGTTGACGATCGGCGGCGC
>JBGTCC010000334.1:0-3088 GCA_041749055.1 Thermodesulfobacteriota bacterium
ACCCCCACGTCGGCTTCCAGCGAATTATAACCGGTGACGAATTTCGGCGCTTTGAGATCGAGAAAATAGGCGAACAGCTGCGCCGAGACATACGCCACCGCGCCGACATCCTGGGCGCCGAGGCGAAGCCCGCTCGCCGCCCGCAGTTTGTCCAGTGAATTGAGACCCAACTCGCGCCGCGTGTAGATGACATTGTGGTTCTCGCTCACCGGCGTGCCGAGATAGATAAACTTATCGATGTCATACATGACGCCGGTTTCTTTCATGACCTGAAGGCCGATGATCGAACTGCTCAGGGCGCCGACCGTAAGACCGTCCGGCTTGGCGTTTTGAAAAACCTGGTTGGCCGCCCGGCGTCCGCCGGCGCCTTCGACAAACTCGATAAGCAACGTCGGATTACCCGGAATATATTTGCGCAGGTAGGTCATCACGACCTTCACCCGCAACCCCGCGGTGCCGCCGGGATCGTTGTTGATGATCTTGATCGTCTTGTCCTGGTAAAATGGCGCTTGCGAATGGACCGATGCGGGAGCGACGGCGAGCAGAGACATGACGCCGGTGCAAATCAACAGAAGTGCAATTCTCGAATTCATTCGGACCTCCCAGATTTATTAATCAGATGGTAGCAACATCTACTTCACCCCGTGGACAGCAAACAACTTGTCGATGTAGCCGCTCTCGTCGAGGCGGCGCAGGATGTGATCGTCGACTAGCGCTTCCACCTTGATGTTGACCATTTTCGGATTGCGCAGTTTCATCAAGCGCTGGATATTGCGCAAGCCGTCCATGGACGGCTTTTTGTCCATGCCGATGAGCATATCGACGAAGCCCTCTTCCGCCTCACGTTCGCTCACGCGCAGGCGGCGCTGGAGCAACTTAAGGGTCGCCGCCTTGTTCGGCGGGCCAAGCACGAAGGCGATCCCCTCCAGCACCGCCTTCATGAAATTTTCCATGAGCTGGGGATTTTTCTGGATGTAACCCTGGCGCGCGACGATGCTGGTGCTGGTGATCGGCAGGTTGGTCTTGTGCAGCTCAGCCAGAATCGGAAATCCCTTTTGCCCAAGCCGCTTGCTAAAAACCATATCGAGCACCGTGGCGTCGATGCGGTTGTCTTCCAGCGCTTGACTGAGGACCACCTGGTCGCCGACAACGAGAAAGCGGATATCGTCGCGGCTGGTGTCGATGCCCAACTTTTCCAAGCCGAGCACGCCGCCCATCCACAACGTACCGCCGATGCTGGTCACGCCGAAGCGTTTGCCGCGCAAATCTTCCGCGCTTTTGATCCCTGGCCGCGCCACCAAGTCGTAAGTCACGCGATTGGTTAGAACCGCTAGAATCTTTAGATCGATACCTGCAACCGAAGCGCCGAGCACCGCCGTGCCGCCAGTGTAGCCGATGTCCATGTCGCCGGAAGCCAGCGCCGCCACCAAGGTTGGCGCACCGCGCACGAAGATCACTTGCGGCTCGATGCCATGTTTGCGAAAGATGCCAAACTCCTCAGCCGCCCAGAGCGGCGCCGAGCGCGGCCCGATGGAAGCATACGCGATCGTCATCTTGTTGGGCGCCACCGCCGCATGAGCCGCCACTGCGCCGCGCGGAATTGCTAAGAGAATCAGCAACACCGCTCGAAAGTTAAGCATGGCTCTCTCCTTTCGCTACGACAGGTCTTGCGCCCATGCATGCCTTTTCGGACAGTAGTCGAGAGTATTTGTTTCTGTCAACGGCGCTGAAAAGGTTTGCCGCACTCGACCGCGTTCCAGCGGCAGAGGGCGCAATGGACGGAAATGCGAATTTGCATTGGTAAGGAGGAATTTAATCCGAGACTGACCGGTGCGCGGAGCGCGCCCAACGAAACTTTGTGTTCTTTGCGTTCTTTGCGGCCAATGATCCGCTCATCCCGCCGATCGGAAATTCTACCGATTCAAATATTTTCTCATCAGGCCGTTGATGTAACCTTGGATCGACGGCGACACGACCAGGAGATGGCGCAGCAGTTGCTCAGTTTCGCCGGCTGAAAGCATTTGCGCATCTTCGCCGCTCACCCGTTTCAGCTCCAGTTTAAACTCGGCGTCATCCTTCATGCGCGCAAAGCCGTCGCGCAGTTGGTGCAACAAGTTCGCCGGTGTCTTTGGCGCCGCATGCAGCGGGCGACCGACGCTGTCGGTGCCGGCAAATATGGTATACGCCTGCCACGGCACACCGCTCGGCCGTTGCTCCTTGGCCACATCTTCAAACACCGGCACATTCGGGAACTCGCTGCGTCTCTGGAAGGCACCACTCACGCTCAGCATGCCCTGCTGGACAAACGGAGTGAAGCCCTGGCCGATGAGCTTCTGCAGCGTCGGCAGTGTCGCCGTCGGATAGATGTCGGTTTCATTACGCTCAAAGGCAAGCAGAATCTCACCGCCACCGGGATAACCTTGCACCCACCGGACATTCCATTTGAGAAACTCCGCGCCCCAGAGAAAGATCGCGTTCCAACTTTCATCACCCGAGCGGACTCCGACTTTGAGCGGCTCACCGCCGCCGGTCAGACGCTCGAGGCTTTTTTGTCGGATCAGCGCTACCGACGTGCCGCGCCGAACGCTGCCGAGCGCCGGCCAGCGGTTCAGATCATGCTTGGCCTCTTTAACGCCCATGGCCTGCTGATTGATCGTCGTCGTGCTGGTGTAGTGCAGCGTCAAGCCGTCGGGTTTGGCGAATTGCTCGAACCAATTGCTCGCTACCGTGCCGCCCGCCCCCGGCATATTTTGCACCAGCATCGTCGGATGACCCGGGATATAAAGCCCCAAGAAGCGCGCCATCATGCGCGCCTCGGCATCGACTCCGCCGCCGCCGGGAAAACCGGCGATGATGCGAATGGTCTTGCCCTTGAAATAGGCTTCCTGGGCGGACAAAAGATTTGTCGCGGGAAATAGAAGAATCCATAAGAGTGAAGCCATCCTATACCTATAGCTAGGTTTAATCCGCATAGATCAATCCTCCACGGCCTATTTGAGCTGCACCGTAAACTCTGTCTGCGCTGCACCGAACCCCGGCCGGGGGAATGGGGTCAGAAGCCTTTTCCACTCAGGAGCCTTTTCCCCCT
>JBGTCC010000335.1:0-2227 GCA_041749055.1 Thermodesulfobacteriota bacterium
TACGCTATCGACACCCAGGGTCGGCGGATTCACACGACCTATATCAAGAGCCTGACCAGCGGCGCCGTGCTGGCGGACGTGATCGCCAACGTTAGCGAAAATCTCGCCTGGGGTAACGACAACCGGACGCTGTTCTATGGCAAACAGGACGAAATCACGCTGCGCCAGCATCAGATCTGGCGACATATCGTCGGCACCGATCCGGCGAACGACCAGCTGGTTTTCCAAGAGGACGACGAGACTTTCGGCGTGTATATATTCAAGACCAAGTCGAAGCGGTACTTATTGTTGGTGTCGGCGCAAACGATCACCTACGAGTGCCGTTATCTCGATGCCGACGATCCTGGCGGTGCATTCAAAATATTCTTACCGCGAGCGCGCGGCCATGAGTATCAGATCGATCATATCGCCGACCGCTTCCTCATCAGCACCAACGATCAGGCGAAGAACTTTCGCTTGATGGCGACGCCGGTGGCGCAGCCGGGGCGCGAGTATTGGCGCGAAATCATTGCCCACCGCGACGATGTTTACCTGAGCGATTTCGACCTGTTCAAAGACTACCTGGTTTTGCAAGAGCGGGCGCGCGGTCTGACGCAGATTCGCGTCGTGCCGTGGTCGGGCAGCGGCGCGCATTATTTGGAATTTGCCGAGCCGGCGTACCGGGCGCAACTCGGCGCCAACATGGAATTCGACACCAGGATTCTCCGTTTCGATTACACCTCGATGAAGACGCCGCAGTCGATTTACGACTACGACGTGGACACGCGCCAGCGCAGATTATTAAAGCAAGAGGAAGTGCTCGGCGGTTTCAACGCCGATGACTACGTCACCGAGCGGCTTCATGCGCGCGCCGTTGACGGCACCGAGATTCCGTTGTCGCTGCTCTATCGCAAGGGGCTGAAGAAAGACGGGCGGAATCCGACACTGCTGTACGGTTACGGCTCCTACGGCGCGAGCATCGATGCCGGGTTCGCTTCACCGCGCTTGAGTCTGGTCGATCGCGGCTTTGTTTTCGCCATCGCCCATATCCGCGGCGGCCAGGAGTTGGGGCGGCAATGGTACGACGATGGCAAGCTGCTCAAGAAAAAAAACACCTTTAGCGATTTTGTCGCTTGCGCGGAGTTTTTGATTAGCGAACGCTTCACCCACTCGGAGAAACTGTTCGCCATGGGGCGCAGCGCCGGCGGTTTATTGATCGGCGCGGTGAGCAACTTGCGCCCGGATTTATTCAAAGGCGTCGTCGCCGAGGTGCCCTTCGTCGACGTTGTGACCACTATGCTCGATGCGTCGATTCCATTGACCGCCGGCGAATATGACGAGTGGGGCGATCCCCGCAAGAAAGAGTTTTACGACTACATGATGTCCTACTCGCCCTACGACAACGTCGCGAGAAAAAACTATCCCGCCATGCTGGTCACCGGCGGTTTGCACGACTCGCAAGTGCAGTACTGGGAGCCGGCCAAGTGGGTGGCGAAACTGCGGGAACTGAAGACCGACGATAATCAGGTTTTGCTCAAAATCAATATGGATGCCGGCCATGGCGGCGCTTCGGGACGCTTCCGGCGCCATCAGGAGACCGCGTTCTCGTATGCGTTCTTGCTCGATCTGGCGGGGATTAAGAAGTAGCTAAGGTTGAAGTTTGGAAATGTGTTTCGTTGAATCTAAACATTCCCCGCAGCTTGCTGCGGGCACCATCAAATGGGGAATCCAAAGGGGGCGAGCATCCCCTTGGGTCGCGTGCGGGGTTAATACCCCGGACGCGAAATGCCGTGTCTATATAGATCCCTCTCTACGTTTCTCTACGTTCGGGATGACAGACCGTCACAATTTGTCATTTCGAGCGGAGCGAGAAATCTATCTTGCGCGATTTGTCAGGCTAACAACACATCGAACTATTGCCAACATGTGATTCAAACCTTGCCGAGGGAGAACAGCGACTTCAAGGCTTTGTCGACGCTCCAGTCGGTGGCGATGACCCGATTGGCGGGTAAGCGCAGTAAACGGCCTTGGGCCGGATTGGGCGAGCCGGGGACGAAGACGACAAACTGCTTCGCGTTGCCTTCGCCTTCGGACGCCGTGACCAAGCCGATCTCAGTGCTGCCGACGCTGTCGTTTTGCACCAGTACGACCCTTTCGAACAGCCCTCCCTCGCCGGTATCAAAGCCCAAGATCTGTTTGAGTGTCCGGTAGATCGAGCCGATACCGGGAATATGGCCAAGCCCGCCGT
>JBGTCC010000336.1:0-2297 GCA_041749055.1 Thermodesulfobacteriota bacterium
AGAATTTCAACCGCAAGTCGGCCAAGAGGGCAAAGATGTCATCTGGGTGCCGACGCCGCAGGCGCTGGTCGACAAGATGCTCGACATGGCGAAGGTGACACCGAAGGATTACGTCATCGATCTCGGCTCCGGCGACGGCCGGACGGTGATCACCGCCGCCAAGCGCGGCAGCAAAGCCCTCGGAATCGAATACAATCCCGACATGGTCGAGCTGTCCACGCGCAACGCCGCCAAAGAGGGGGTCAGCGACAAGGCGAGTTTCGTCAAAGCTGATCTGTTCGAAAGCGACTTTTCTCAGGCGCAAGTCATCACCATGTTTCTCCTGCCGGATATCAACATTCGTCTGCGTCCGAAGATCCTCGATCTGAAACCGGGCACGCGCATCGTTTCCAACTCGTTCACCATGGGCGATTGGAGTTCGGATGAAACCGCCAACGTCAAAGAGGGATGCGTGTCCTATTGCACCGCGCATTTGTGGATCGTGCCGGCGAAGGTCCAAGGCAGCTGGCAAACTTCCCAGGGTGAGTTGACCCTGAAACAGACTTATCAAATGCTTACCGGCACTCTGAAGTCTGGCACTACCAGCGCAGCGATTGTTAATGGCAAGCTCACCGGCGATCAGATTAGCTTTAGCGCCGGCGGCGTTGAATATTCCGGCCGGGTCAGCGGTAATGCGATCGAAGGCTCGGTCAAGGGCGGGGGCAGTTGGAAAGCGACCCGAGCTGGCAAATAGTCATCTAATCAGGAACGGGACATGAACGTAGTGAAATTTCGTCCGTTGTATCGGTGTGCTTCGATTGTCGCGATTGTGCTAACCGCGAGTCAATGTAGCGTGCAACCGAGCGTTCAACGTAGCGTTCAACCGGCACGCGACTTTGAACCGCGTGTCGGTCAGGCGGGGAAAGATGTGGTCTGGGTGCCGACGCCGGATGAGCTGGTCGAAAAGATGCTCAACCTGGGCAATGTCACGGCGGAGGATTATGTCATCGATCTCGGTTCCGGCGACGGCCGCACGGTGATTTTGGCGGCTAAACGCGGCGCCCGGGCCCACGGCATTGAATACAACCCGGAGATGGTCGAGCTCTCGAAACAGAACGCCGCCAAAGCCGGTGTTAGCGCGACGGTGACGTTCGCGAAAGAGGATCTGTTCGAGAGCGACTTTTCCAAGGCCTCGGTGATCACGATGTTTCTCTTGCCGCAAATCAATCTGAAGCTGCGGCCGAAGATCCTCGATCTGAAGCCGGGCACGCGCATCGTGTCGAACTCGTTCACCATGGGCGAGTGGCAGGAAGATGGCAGCGATACTCTCGATGGCGAATGCATCAATTGGTGCACGGCGCTCCTGTGGATCGTGCCGGCGAAGGTGGCGGGTACGTGGAGGCTGGCGCAAGGTGAATTATTGCTCCAACAGAGTTATCAATTCATTACCGGCACGTTCAAAAGCGGCAACGATGTCACGCCCATCGCCAACGGCAAGCTCAAAGGCGATCATATCCATTTTAATGTCGGCGGTGTGCTCTACTTCGGACAGGTGCGCGGCGACACCATGCAAGGAACTCTGAGCGTCGGTGGCGCATGGGCGGCGAAACGAGCTAAATAACCGCTCAGGGCTATTCGGCTGAGGCGAAGATAGATGATCGAGGATCGACGATGGCGGCTCGGTGCCGGTGCGGGCGCGCTCGTTATGATCGTCGCGGGTTTCGCTTTTGCCCACGCCGGTGAGTCCTACCATCCCAAGTCGGGTCAGCTTGGCAAGGATGTTGTCTGGGTCGGCAACCCGGAAGCGATGGTGCAGAAAATGCTCGACGTCGCCGGGGTCACGCCACAAGACTACGTCGTCGATCTCGGTTCCGGCGATGGGCGCAACGTCATCGCCGCGGCGAAGCGCGGCGCGCGCGCCCACGGCATCGAATACAATGGCGATTTGGTCGGGCTATCGAAAAGCCTGGCGGCCAAGGAGCGGGTCAGCGATCGCGCGACGTTCGAGCGCGGTGATGTGTTCGAAACGGACTTCTCGAAAGCCAGCGTGGTGCTGTTGTTTCTGACGCCGGAAATGAATATCCGGCTGCGGCCGAAGCTGCTGGCGCTCAAAGCCGGCGCGCGCATCGTCGCCAACACCTTTGCCATCGGCGACTGGAACCCCGATCAGAGCTTTACGACTTCGGACAACTGCGAGAAGTTTTGCTCCGGCCGTCTCTGGGTCGTGCCGGCGAAAGTCGCCGGTATGTGGAAACTGGCCCAGGGCGAGCTCGTTATTAAGCAAAACTATCAAAGCTTTTCCGGCACGTTGACAAGCG
>JBGTCC010000337.1:0-4350 GCA_041749055.1 Thermodesulfobacteriota bacterium
ATTGATGATCAAATCCGCACACCGAGCGGAGTGCGCGGGCAAGTTACCGAAAGATTTGCCATGGTGCGCGCGCACAACGGGCGATCAATCGGGTCGGCTCGATTGATTGTGCGGCGAAGAAAGACCAGCGATGGAACCTCAAGCCGCCTAAGGACCTTTCGGTTATGATGCCCCTCTCTGTGCCTGTCGTTGCTGCGTCGCTACGGCCAATGTCCACGACAACTCCATGATGTTTCTTTGAATAGCGGTTGGACGGAGCCGATTAAGATCCGGCAGGCAACGGTTTCTTTTCTCAATGTCGATCGATCGCAATCCGCTAGCGTATTTTGGCTTACGAGGTCATGCGCCAATCGTTTGCTTGCCAAGACCCATGGCTTTACGTAGATTATTGCGAGGGTTTACCACCGCGATGAAGCCGCGATTCATAGTGTTTTTTGTTCCAGTCATGGCCGCTGTTTTGGCGACCGTGGTGGCAGTGTTCGCCCAGTCCGGAGAGAGCAGCGAGATGATTCGTATTCCAGCGGGGGGCTTCTTGATGGGTAGCAATAACGGCCCCGAGGATGAACGGCCTCAGCATCGCGTCGAAGTGGCGGAATTTTTTATCGATCGTAATAAAGTGACCAATAGCCAGTTCGCCTTGTTCTTGAATGCCACCGGTCCTGGCGGGCCTCAGGGTGAAAAATACTTCGACATCGACGACCATGACGCGCGGGTGCACCGGCGCGTCGGTAAGTGGTTGGCGGATGTTGGGTTCGAGAACAACCCGGTGGTCGAAGCGTCTTGGTATGGTGCCGTTGCTTATTGCCGATGGGCGGGTAAGCGCTTGCCGACGGAAGCGGAGTGGGAAAAGGCGGCGCGCGGCACCGACGCACGAAAATATCCTTGGGGAAACGAGCCTGCCGATCGTACGCGGGCGCACTTCGGTGCCGGTTGGAACGATCTCAAGCCGGTCGGCAGCTTTCCCAAGGGCGCGAGTCCCTACGGTCTTCTCGATGCAGCGGGTAACGGATGGGAGTGGGTGAGCAGCGCCTATTGGCCATATCCCTACAGTTCAAAAGATGGCAGGGAAGACTTGGGCAAGGATTCGGTGCGCGGCACGCGCGGCGGCGGCCATGACGTTCGCGCCGACGAATTGACCACGACCCATCGCGGTAGTCATGTCTCGCGTAATCCGCGCGGCGGCCATCACAATATTGGATTTCGCTGCGCGCGCTAACGCGCTCTGAGCGCGGCAATTGTTCATTTCGACTTTTCACATCATTCAAGGAATGCTCATCGGTATGGTGGTCGCGGTGCCGGTGGGTCCCTCGGCTTATAGTGTATCAATCGCGCGCTGATGCTCGGCGCGAGTGCCGGGTTGGCTTCCGGATTGGGGGTAGCCACCGCCGACGGGCTTGCCGGCGGCATCGCTGCCCTGGGTATTTCGCTGATTTCTGATTTTCTTATTGAACAGCAGTTTTTGCTGCGTGTGACCGGCGGGATCTTTCTGTGCGTGCTCGGTTATCGGATTTACCGTATCGATCCGGCGGCGAAAGTCCCGACGATTTCTACCAATGGGTTGCTCGGCGCCGGTGACGATTCTATCGTTTATCGCGATCTATGCGGGTTGGCATGTGCCAAGTCTGCATAGTCACTACCCGGCCGCGGCGCTGTTGATGGCCGGTGTCTTCGTTGGGTCGGCACTGTCGTGGGTGGCGTTGTTTGCCGGAATGACATTGTTAACCCTTAGGTTGAGCAGTGGATTTTTGGCTTGGATCCATCGGGTTGCTGGGGTGGTCATCGTCGTTTTTGGCGTCGTCGTGCTGAGCCTGTCGCCCTTGAAGCAGGCGCTGGATACTATTTTCTGATCATGGTTCGACAAGCTGCCACCACCGTGCGACGCGGCAGTGGGGTGCCGCAGGCAATCAACTGTGTTCTGGCGTTCTTGTATGTTGGCGTCAATCTCGTCCAGTGTTTCTTGCTGCCGCTTTGGCTAATGCCCCGCGACTCGCGTTGGGGCTGGCTGCTCGTGCCGCTGGCGTTTTTGACCAATCCGTTTTGGAGCCTGATTCACGAGGCGATCCACGATTTGCTGCATGCAAATAAGGCCGTGAACCTGTTTATCGGACGCATGTTAGCTATCATGTTCGGCTCGCCGTTTCGCATCCTGCGGTTGAGTCATTTGCTGCATCACAAGCTTAACCGCATGCCGGTTGAGGGCAGGGAATATTACGACCGAGACAAGAGCAGCAAGGCCGCGACGGCGCCGGGATATTATTTTCAGATTCTTTTCGGCTTGTATTTGGTCGAGGTCATCAGTCCGCTTTATTGTTTCTTGCCGCGGCGCTGGCTGGAGCGCTTCCGCGAGCGCTATCTGCCGGCACAAAGCGTCAGCGTTATTTTGATGCAGAACTGGCTCGACGCCGAATCGCTGCGCGAGATTCGCCGCGACGGGGCGTTGACGATCTGCTGGCTGGCCTTGGCGTTTTACAGTTACGGAGCGAATTGGCCGTTGCTGCTCGGTGCGCTGGCGGCGCGCGCCTTGCTAATTTCGTTCCTCGACAATATTTATCACTACGAGACGCCGGTGAGCGATGTGTTCTTTGCCAAGAATCTTAGTCTGCCGAAACCGCTGGCCGGCTTGCTGTTGAATTTCAATCTGCACGGAATTGATCATATCAATCCGGCGATCTCCTGGATCGATTTGCCCAAGGGGTTCGACGCTCAGGCGGGTAAATACCATGGCCGCTATTTCACCACGGCTCTGCATCAACTGCGCGGGCCCATCGCGCTCCAGGATCTACCCCAAGGAGCGCCGGTGCTGCGGGTGCGGCCTTATCTCTGAGTTTGTTTGCGCAACAGGAAAACTGAAAACCATTCTTGCGGATCGCTGTAGTGCGCCACCGGTTGCAGACCGATGAAACCCAACTGTTCCTGCAAGCGGTTGGGTTCGAACTTGCGGCTGATCTCGACCAAAATTCGTTCGTCTCGATTCCAGTCAAACGCCGCGCCTGCCTTGGGGAAGTGAATGGATTGGTGCTCCTTGGCGACGCCGTACATCTCGATTTGCTGCCATTCCGGATTGAACCATGAGTGATAGCGTATTTGGTCGAGATCGAAGTTAGAGCCGAGCAGCCGGTTGATGTTGCCGAACACGTTCAAAATAAACGCCGCGGTGATACCGCGGCTGTCATTGTAGGCGGGTTCTAGAATAGTTTTGTCTTTGACCCGGTCGGCGCCCAAGAGCAAATAATCGTTGGGCCCCATCGCGTCCGCGAGGGCGCGGAAGAAGCGCGGGAACTCGGTCTGGTTGAAGTTGCCGATGGTGCTGCCGAGAAAGACAAAAAGCGTCGGCAGTTCTTTATCGATGGCGGAAAACCCCGCTTCGTAGCGCGAGTGGATGCCGTAAAACTGGATCTGCGGGAAATCGCGGCGCACCGCCGCTTGGGAGGCGAGCAGGCCGGCGACGCTGACATCGATGGGCGCGAACTGGCAACGGCCGCGCTGGCGCAACTGTTCGGTGAGCAGATGAACGGTCTTCTTGCTGTAACCGGCGCCGAGCTCGACGATGCACTGCACCGGTGCGGCGGCGATAATGTTTTTCGCCTGGGCATCGAGGATGCTATTCTCGGTGCGGGTGAGATAGTATTCCGGCAGTTCGCAGATGTCTTCGAAAAGCTCCGAACCCTGGGCGTCATAAAGGTGATAGGCTTCGAGCCAGCGCGGCTGATCCCACAGCGTGGTCAAGATCGACAACGCTGGCACCGAGTCAAGATCGGTGCCGCGCGGCGACCAGATGCCCGCGGGTTCGGAGGACCAGCGCGATATTTCATCGGCGCTGAAAATAGTCGGTAAGGTTTGCTGTTCCATAGCTCGGGTGACTATAAAAGAAATCTAAAGCGGATGCGACCGCCGGTTTTTTGCCGTAGGGGCGGGTCACGACCCGCCCTCGCCTGGATTCCCGCCTGCGCGGAAATGACCAAGGAGAATGTAAATTGTCGATTTTTATGAACGCTTCAGACTCCGTCATTGAATTTCGCGATGTCAGCTTCGTCCTGCCGGGTGGCAAGACGCTATTGGCCCATCTCAATTTGCAAGTCGGCCGGGGCGAGACCTTGGTGCTGCTCGGCCGCAGCGGCTCAGGCAAGACCACGACGATGAAGTTGATCAATCGCTTGATCGACCCAACCGCCGGACAGGTCGTCATCGACGGCAAGCCGACCGTGGACTGGGATCCGATCCAACTGCGCCGGCGCATCGGCTATGTGATCCAGGAGATCGGCCTGTTCCCGCATCTGTCCATCGAACAAAATATTGGCGTGGTGCCGCGGCTGGAGGGTTGGCAGCCGGAACGAATTCGGCAACGAGCCC
>JBGTCC010000338.1:0-3409 GCA_041749055.1 Thermodesulfobacteriota bacterium
AAATGATTCTGATGTGGGCATCATTGATCCCCGATTCCGTATTGGCAGTTAGCGGCGGAGCGTGGGAAAAGCCCTGCACGATGAAGCTAATGGCTTGGTGCCTCCGGTTGAACTTGGCATCACTAAGCGAGGTGCTTACTAGAGGGGTTGAGGCATATTTCTTGGCGAACAAGAGGGTCAGTCGTTCCAACCACTCTAAAAGTTTTGACAACTTACCGTGATTTTTCTCATGACGGGACGATCGAGCCTGCATAACGGGCGTGAAGCTAGAATCCGGCATCCTGGTTCAACCGTTCGAGCGAGTTACGGTTTCACTCTTCAGCGGTGAAAAAATACAGACCAATCATCGAGAAAATTAGGTTTGGAATCCAGGCCGCCGGTAGCGCTGGAATGGCGCCGCTGTGGCCCAAGGATATGCAAAAAGCGGTAAGTACCCAATAACCGAAGGCGATGACCATGGCGATGCCGAAGCTTAGCGAGATGTTGTTGCTCATTTGCCGTTTGATCGCGAATGGCGTCGCCAATAGAACCATTAGAAAAGAGACCACTGGAATCGCCAGTTTGCCGTGTAGATCGACTTCGATGGCGGTGGTGTCGATCCCTTTGGTCTTCATGTCGCCAATTTGTTTGTGCAAATCAAAATAACTGTACTCTTCGGCATCGCGTGCGAGTAGCTTTAAATCGTCGGGAGTTTCGGTAATCGGAATATTGGCGATGCTGTCACGGCGAGTTAGTTTGCCGTCCTGTTGCAATTCCCATTCGACCGCACCGTCGGTTTGCCAGTTTCGAATGCTCCACCGAGCACTGGGAATTTCGATCAACGAGCGCAAACTGAAATCTCGGTTGAGAGTGAACACCGTAACCCCATTCAGGGTATTCGTGCGTGGATCGAAGTTGTCAATGTTGATGAAACTGCCGTCGCCGCGAATCCAAATGTCTCGCGTGCCGAATAGGCTGAGTTGTCTCTTCTGCCTGATCTCAGTGCGATAGATTTGTTGGGCGTTACGGCTGAAAATCGGCACCAACGTCTCGTTCCACAAAAAAGTGATGCCGGAAAGGCACAAAGCCAGCACTAGCAAGGGTAAGGCGATTCGTTGGACGCTAACTCCGCTTGAGCGAATTGCGGTGATTTCCTGAGCGCGTGCCAGTAGGCTCAAACAAAATAACGTCGAGAACAATGTCGCGAATCCGATCACTCTAGAAATCAACAAGGGCGCTTTGAACATGAAATAGCGTAAAATGGTTGAAACTGGCGCGCCTGATTCGAGCAGGTTGCCGATCCGTTCGAAAAAGTCGGCGGTTACGTAAAGTCCGGTGATCACCGCCAAGCTGATGCCGAAAACGCGCAGGAATCCCGCCGAAATATAGCGATCAAGGATGCCGCCGAGGGGCATCATGCGATGCTGAGCTCTTGATGTCCTCACCATTTAGTCTCTTGGCCGCCTCGTCAGGCTTTTCACCTGTCGCAACGTTGCGTTACCGACGCGGGACGCGAACGTAGGAAAAGCCAGCGGCGATTCGCGCATCGCCTTGCGAAAGAACACCAGGGCGATGCAACCGATGGTCAGGTTGGGTAGCCATAGCGCTAGGATGGGGTGCAGGCTTCCTTTGTCGCCCAGAGCCTTGCCGAAGGAGAGTAAAACATAGTAGGCCAACAGCCAAAACAAGCACAACATGAAGCCCCAAGAGCGACTCGCTCTCGAGGCGCGCGGTAGCAGCGCCAAGGCCACGCCAAGGACGCCAAACACCAAGGGGACAAAACCGAAGGCGATCCGTTGGTGCAACTCCATTCGCTCGGGAATCGATTTGCCGCCGCGCCGCTGTTTATCTTCGATGGATTTGAGTAAATCTGCGGAAGCTAACTCTTTCGGTCCAGCTTCTTTTTGCCGCACGGGGCCGACGAGTTCGTCCAAGTCGAGTTTGAAGTCGTAGATGTTGAAGCGGGTTTGGCTAAATCCTGGGCGCTTTTTTTCCCGTTCGTAGATCGACCCGTCGAATAGTTTTAATCCTAGTGTGTTGGCTTCGTCGTCGGTGGTGATACGAGCTACCTTGCCTAGTATGATGTCTTCGCGCACGCGATCGCGCTTGTCGATAATGACGATCCCTTGAGCGGTATTTCCAGGTGGAATAATCTCCTCGACGTAAATGAGGATCTTGGGAAAATCGTCATTGAAAACTTTTTCTTTGAGTGCCGTGCTGACCCGAGACTTCGCGATGTTATAAAGCTCTTTTTTGAGTGCGGTATTGGCGGTTGGCCTGGCGTAAAGCGTCGTGACCAAGGTCAGGATGGAAATAACCAACGACAGGCCGGCGATGGGCCATAAAATCTGCAACGGGCTCACGCCGGATGCCTTCATAGCGAGTAGTTCTTGGTCGTTGGCCATGCGCCCGAGGCCGAGCAGAATGGCTAGCAAAAACGCCATGGGCACAGTCATTTCCAAGAATGTCGGCATTATTAACGCTAGGAGTTTACCGACTTGGATCGGTGGCACCCCGCGGCTGATGACCAGCTCGATCAGCTTCAAAAGGCGGCCAATGAGCAAGATGAACGTGAAGGCCAGCAGGCCAAGAAAAAATGGCGGCAGGATTTCGGAAATAAGATAGCTGATTAACGTCTTTCGTTTCACCGTGGCGGCATGTTAGCTGTTGTACTCCTGGTTGTAAAATCCATTGTTGATTTGAACTAGTCCATGACAACCGACTATCTTTTTGGCATCAACGCGATTCATGAAATACTGATCTCTGCACCGCGGAGCGTGCGGGAGATTTTCGTCAGCGAAAATTCCACTCATGGCCGGTTGCAGGCGTTGGTGCTTGAAGCACGGCGCCAAGGAGTGTCGGTTGGCTATCGCGCGGCGCGAGAATTGGACCGGTTGTCTCAAGGACAACGCCACCAGGGCGTCGTCGCAATCGTTGAAGCTTACGCCTATCCGGCGTTCGATAAATTACTGCAAAGGATCGCTGATGCAAAGTTATCAGAATGGATCTTGATTGTGGATGGGATCGTCGATCCGCGTAATTTCGGTGCCCTGCTACGGACCGCTGAGGCAGCCGGTGTCCGACATATCGTGATCCCGAAAGACCGTAGCGTTGACGTGACTCCCTTGGTAGTCAAGGCTTCGGCTGGCGCGGCGCATCATCTGAGCATTTATAAAGTCACTAACCTGCGGCGCTCGCTGCAAGAGCTAAAACAGGCGGGATATTGGACGGTTGGCTTAGCAGTGGGGGCCAAGGAAAGCGTCTACGACCGGGATTATCCGGATAAACTCGCCATTGTGCTCGGTAGCGAAGCCACCGGAGTTCGTCCCATCAACCTACGGGAGTGTGATTTTCTTGTATCAATTCCAATGCTTGGTAAGATGGCGTCGCTTAACGTCGGGGTTGCTGGGGCGATTTTTTTATTTGAACT
>JBGTCC010000339.1:0-8557 GCA_041749055.1 Thermodesulfobacteriota bacterium
GAATCGTTTGCCATTATGTCTCAGGCTGTTCCTGCCACGGTCGAGTCCAATGCAACGATTCTTTACTCGCATATTGTTAGCGATTCTGATTTGCTCGCCGGTTTTCATTTCGAATCCGCTACGCGCCGCCCAGGCGAAAAAACTTCGCCTTGCCTTTAGCGCCTTCGCCTACGCCAATCCGCCTTTCTGGATCGCCCACGAACTGAAACTTTTCGAGAAATACGGCGGCTACGAGACCGAGCTGGTCTATGTCGGCGGCTCGCGTCCGATCCAGGCGATGCTCGGCGGCTCCATCGATGTTTCACAGGTCGGCGGCGCGGCAGCGGTGGCGGCAGCGTCACAGGGGGCGGAGATTTCCATACTCGGCACCGTGTTCACCCGGCTGACCTTCGCCATTCACGCCAGTCCCCAGATCAAGCAGATCGCCGATCTCAAAGGCAAGATCGTCGCCGCCGGCGCGGTCGGCGGCAATAGTTATTTCGCCGCTTTGGTATTTCTCAAGCAGTTTGGCTGGGTGGCCAATCGCGATGTCGGCGTGACCCCGGCGGGCGGATCGCCGGAAGTTTTGGCCGGATTGCTCCAAGGCAAATTCCAAGCCGGCGTGCTGACGCCGCCGACATCGACCATGGCGGCAAAGCAGGGCCATCGCGAGATTTTCGATCTCGCTAAACTCGACTTTCCGTTTCCGGTGATTTCCGTGGTCAGCACGCGCCGGTTCATCGATGCCAATCCTGACGTGATCCTCAACCTGCTACGGGCGACTTCCGAAGCGATTTCTCTGTACAAGACGCGGCCTGACCTGGCTGTGCCGGTGGTTGCCAAGTACATGCGCGTCGCCAAGGACGATCCGGCGGTCATCGAGGCGCAACGCACGCATGGTCAATTGCTCAATCATAACTTGCCGCCATCTCTCGATGGTGTGCGCTTCGTGCTCGACTATTACGCTGAGATTCAACCGCATTTGAAGGGTAAAAACCCCGCCGACTTCATCGATAATCGGTTCGTTCGGAAACTCGAAGAAGAAGGCTTCTTCAAACAATTTGCCGGCAAATAGAAAGAACAAAATATGCGCGCTGCCGATGCCCTGGTCGATATTCTCAAAACCGAAGGCGTGAAGTTCGTATCGACGTTGCCCGGCGACGATATCTTGCCGATCTTTGACGCGCTCCATGAAAATGGTCAAGTACGATTGATATTGACGCGCCACGAACAGGCGACGGTCTACATCGCCGACGGCTACGCGCGCAGCACCGGAGAGGTCGGCGTGGCGATGGTGACCAAGGGGCCGGGCCGCTGCAATGCCTTCACCGCCATCGTTAATGCGTTCACCGACTGCGTGCCGTTAGTCGTTATCTTCGGCCATAGTTCGCGCCAGCAATTGGCCAAAGGCATGCTGCAGGAAATGCCATACCTCGACACCTTTCAAACCATGGCGAAGTGGACGTTCAGCGTGCCGTCGGCGGAAAGAATTCCCGAAGTGTTTCGCCGGGCGTTTACGCTGGCGCGCTCCGGCAGGCCGGGGCCGGTGATCATCGAAGTGCCGCAGGATATCAGCATGGCCCAGGCGGAAATGCCGCCCTATCACAAGACCCGGCGCGTGCGCTTCGGTGCCGATCCCGACGATGTCGATAAGCTGATCGAACTGCTGCAACGCGCCAAGCGTCCGCTGATCTACGCCGGCCGCGGCGCGCTCTGGTCGGGCGCCACCGATGCACTGGTTCAAGTCGCCGAGACCTACGCGCTGCCGGTGATGGCGACCTTGCCGGCGAAGGGGGCGATGCCGGAGGATCATCCATTATGCTTAGGGCTGGGTGGTTACCCGCGCGCCGTCTACAGCACCGGACAGTCGCGCAAGTTCGCCGAAGAGGCGGATTTGGTGATTGCGCTCGGGTGCAGCTTCCGTCAACACGCGACTTCCAGTTGGCTGCCCAAACCGGCGCACGCGAAACTGGTCCAGGTCGATATCGACGCTGCCGAGCTGCACAAAAATTATCCCGCCGATCTGGTGGTGCTCTCGGACATTCAACTGTTCCTGCGCGCCTTGTTGTTACAGGGCAAAGAAAAGCTCGCCGTCTATCGCAAAGGCATGGCGTCAGATGTCGCCTCTGAGATTAGAGAACTTAAGGGAAAGTGGCTCGCTTCCTGGAATCCGCGGCTGACTTCCAACGAAGTGCCGATGAATCCCTATCGCGCCTGTTGGGACCTGACCCATCAGCTCGATGCGAAAAAAACCATCCTGTTGCACGACGCCGGCGTGACGCGCGCCTATGTGTCGCATCATTACGAAGCGGTGAATCCGTTGGGCTTCATCGGTTTCGGCGGCACCAGCGCCATGGGCTGGTCGACGCCGGCGGCTATGGGCGCCAAGCTGGGCAATCCCAATAAGACGGTGGTGAACTTCACCGGCGACGGATCCTTCGGCATGACCGGCATGGAGATTGAGACCGCCGCGCGCAATGACATCCGCACCTTGACAGTGATTCTCAACAACGAAAGTTTAGGCGCCAGCCGCGAGACACTGCACGAGCGCTTCAAAGGCCATGAGATCGGCATCTCGCTGGGCGGCGACTACGCCGGTGTGGCGCGGGCGCTGGGCGCCTTCGGCGAGCGTATCTCGAAGCCGCTGGAATTGGAGCCGGCGCTGCAGCGCGCTTTGGCTCATCCCGGCCCGGCGGTATTGGAAATCGCCGTGAAGCCGCTGGAGCCGCGGCCATGGAGATCAAACACAGGAGTATGAAGAAATGGAGTAATGGAGTGGCGGAGTAGCGGCGAATGGAGTGGTGGAGTAGGGCAGAATGGAGTGATGGAGTATTGGAGTAATGGAGTGTTGGGCGGGATGGAATTCCCAGTACTCCATGACTCCAGTACTCCAACTTGGAAAATTTATTAGGAGATTTCCCGATGCTGTACAATCGTGATCGTTTACTCGCCCTCATGGACCGTCATGACCTCGTTGGCGTGGTCGCGGCGACACCGGAGAATATTTATTACTTGAGCGGCCATGCGTCGTGGAGTCAAAACGGATATCGCTATGGCGGCTCGCAAGTCTATGTCGTTTATCCGCGCGATCCGGCGCACAAGCCGGCGCTGCTGATTCCCGGCAGCGATGTTGGCTATGCTTCCATCGATGACGTGCGAATCGAAGAGAAGTATATTTATGGCCGGCCGAGAAATCCGCATATCGCCGACATCTCCAAGCTTTCCGCCGTCGAGCAGCGCACGGTGAAGCTCGCCGGCAGCGATTCCAAAGGGCTGACGCCGGAAAAAGCGCTGGCGCAACTAATCCAAGACAAAGGCATGGGCAAAGGGCGCATCGGCTTGGATCACTTTGCCATTCCGATCACGCAGTACGAAAAGATTCGCGCCAATCTGCCGCGGGCAAAGCTGTTGCCGGCGTCGACGTTTTTTCGCTACGTGCGCATGATCAAGACCGCCGATGAGATTCAGCGGCTGCGCGAGGCTGCGGAGGTCAACGAGCAAGCGATCAACTCAATGTTGCGCGCCTGCCGGCCGCGAGTGACGGAGAACGAGCTGGCGAGCATTTACAAAGGTGAGATTGCCAAGGCCGGCGGCCAAGTTTACTGGATGCACATGGCAGTGACCCGCGGCGGCAACTTTCCGGCGATTAAAGACAACGTCTTGCAGAAAGGCGATATCTTCCGCGTCGACATGGGCTGCTCGATCAATGGCTATCATGCCGACGTGTGCAAGTCCGGCTGCGTCGGCGCCGAGCCGACGGCGGAACACCGCAAGCGCTACGACGCGATCCAAGCCGGCGTGTTGAAGTCGGTGGAAGCTTTGAAACCAGGCGCCCGCCCACAAGAACTCTATGAAACCATGATCGCCGGCGTGCGCGCCAACGGCCTGCCGAACTATTCGAACTTCTTTCTCGGCCATACGATTGGTTTAGAAGCGCGCGAGTTTCCGTTCCTGCTCGGCCCCGCCGAAGAACTCGACGATCCGTTCCTGCCCAACACAACCAACATCCCCGTTGAGCCCGGCATGACCATGAACCTGGAAGCCTCGAACCATGAAGCCGGCTGGGGCACCGTGCAAGTCGAATACACCTGCGCCGTGACCGAAACCGGCCATGAGCATCTGATTTTCCCGGAGCAAAAGTTGCTGACGTTGCCGTTGCAGTGAGCAAGGGAGTGCGAACGACTCAGGGTCTCGTCAAAGTCGCGTTGGGCGGGATTAAAAATCCCTCTAAATCTCCCTTTGCAAAGGGAGACTTTGAATTCCCCCGTTGAAAAAAGGGGGAGCGGGGATTTCGGACATCCCGGACTTGTGAAATTCAATCCACGACGGTGAAACTGACTTTGACGTTGCCGTGGCGAACCAATCCGGAAGTTTGGCCTACAGAGGCGCTTCCACTATTTATCTGCTTCAAGTTTGATCAGAGCGTGACTCATGGGAACTAAGCAGCGAATCTTGAAAGCGATCGAGGAACTACCGGACGATGCCAGTGTCTAGGGCGCGATCGACGGGCTATATCTGCTCTATAAAATCGACAAAGGGATACGTCAAGGGGATCGAGGAGAGCTACTAAGTCAGGATGAAGCCCGCCAGCGGATGGCGAAATGGCTGAAGTAAAGGTTAGGAAAACTCCATGCACAAAAAAGTCACTCGGCGAGCTTTTTGCTCGATGCTCTTGGCTCTTTCCTTTCCAGCGCGGGCGCAGCAGCAAAGAAGGTCGCGCGGCTAGGGTATCTATCGTCGTCCGATCCAGCTACGGAGTCTGCCCGTGCCGAGGCAATTCGGCAGGCTCTGCGCGAGCGTGGCCACATAGAAGGACAGGACATCGCAATCGAGTTCCGATATGCGGAGGGGAAGCTCGATCGGCATCCTGACCTTGCGGCGGAGCTGGTGCGTCTCAAGGTTGATATCATTTTGGTAGCAGGAGGGGACATACCGATCCGGGCGGCCCTCAATGCGACCAAGTCGATTCCCATCGTTATGACAGGCGGTGCGACCGATCCTGTCACGGCAGGCCTAATTGAAAGCCTGGCCCGTCCCGGCGGCAACGTCACCGGCATTACTCTCCTTTCCAGGGAACTAGGTGGGAAGCGGCTGGAGCTGCTCAAAGAAGCCGTCCCCAAAGTTTCCCGGGTCGCGGTTCTCTACGATCCGGCCATTCCGTCCCACTTACACGAGGTGAAAAAGCGTCTCCCGGGCCCGGCGCGCGCGTTGGGGTTGACTGTTCGGCATTTGGAAGTGCGAGCTGTGGACGATTTGGAGAGGTTATTCGCTGCGCTGAGTAAGGAGCGCTTAGATGGACTCTACGTGATCAGCAGCCCGCTAATGAATGCAAACCAAAAACGGGTCGCGGGCATTGCGTTAAAGAGCCGGTTGCCGTCGGTGTACAGCAACGGAGAATATGTAGATGCCGGTGGGCTCATGTCTTACGGGGCGGACCTCGCCGACAGCTACCGCCGCGTCGCAGACTACGTGGTCAGAATTCTGAAAGGCGCCAAGCCCGCCGATCTGCCGGTGGAGCAGCCGATGAAGTTCGAGCTGGTGGTGAATCTCAAAACGGCGAAGCAGATCGGCGTGACGTTTGCGCCGGAGGTGCTGGCGCGGGCTAACAAGTTGATTAAGTGAGAAGACGAGGTGATGGGTCAAGACCGATTCCCCAATACTCCAGTACTCCATCACGCCAACTCTCAGGTACTCCGTTCCTCTAAAAGATCGAGGGTGATTGGGAACGCAGATCTACTCGCCTGCTTTTTCGCCACGGGTAAAAGCGATGGGTATCGTTTCGCTCGACCCATCCTACGGGACTGACAGCGCAAATACCTGAGCGGGGACTGTTCGCGTCAGGGCAATCGCACTCGCTCGATGCGGTTTGCCGGCTCACCACATCCTACCATTTTGATTTTCCGCAGGTTTGCGCAGGCGCATGAAACACTTCGTGGTGAAAACGGCTTTACACTCTGTGGTGCGGCTTTTTCATGAGTGGTCGGTGTTGTTTGCTCCGCCGATCCTTCGGCGCGATTAGTCAGAAACTCAGTTGGAAGAATCGACTCAACGTGGAATCGCGCATCAATTATCTGCTCCTCGCCACCGCACTGCTCGGCACGTTCTTTTCCGGCACGGCGACGCGTATCGTTTCGATCTCCATGCCGACCGTGGCGCAGAGCTTGGGCACGGACTTGCTCGGGATTTCTTGGGCATTGCTGTCGTACCAGCTTTCGAACATCGGCCTGTCGGTGGTGTTCGGGCGGATTTCGGATATCTGGGGGCGGGAGAAGATGTTCGCCCTGGGGTTTCTGGTCTTCGCAATCAGTTCCTTGCTCTGCGGTTTTTCCCAGACGGTTTTGCAGTTGATCGCCGCGCGTTTCGTTCAGGGTGTCGGCGGGGCGATGTTGCAGTCGTCGAGCCGAGCGTTGGCGGCGGAATCGGTGAGCGAAGATCTCGCCGGCCGGGCGCAGGGATTCATGACCACGGCGCACCATGTCGGCTTTATCCTGGGTCCCGGTATCGGCGGGGTGATGATCGATTATTTCAGCTGGCGCTGGAGTTTTTTCCTGCTCGTGCCCGTCGGCCTTGGCGGCACGCTGTTGGCGTTGGCTAATATGCGACGCGGGCGCACGGCGATCGGGCAACATAGCAGCGGCACCGTCGATTACCTGGGCGCGGCGCTGCTGTTCGCGATCACCAGCACGCTGGTGTTCATTTTCGACCGGCGCACTCATCAGGCGGTGGGAGATTCGCTGCGACTGGTTCTGCTCGTCACGTTCTTCTTGTCCCTAGCCGGCTTTCTCGTCCATGAGTTGCGCGCGAAAAATCCCTTCGTCAATTTACAGCTGTTCAAGATCCGCCGCTTCAGTTTCAGTGTGATCAGCTTGTTGATCGTCGCCATGTGCTATTCGCTGACCGGATTTCTTCTGCCGTTTTATCTGCAGGATATTTTGCATCTGTCGCCGACTAAGGTCGGCCTCCTGTTCATGGCGCCGTCGATCCTAACCGTGGGTCTGGCGCCGTTGAGCGGCTATCTGGCCGACCGTCTCGGCCCGCGAATTCCCGCCACGGTCGGGGTTGTGTTCATGGTTGTGTCCCTCGGTATCGGCGGGTTTTTGCGCGTCGACTCCCATTGGCTCTTGCCGGCTTTACTAATCGTCGTTGGCGCGATTACCAACGGCATATTCAATCCCGCCAATTCGACGGCGATGATCGCCTTGATGCCGAAGGAACACCGCGGTTTCGCCTCGGCGATCAATCACGTGACCTTCGGCTTCGGTAGTGTTTTCGGCGTGGCGCTGGGTGGCTTGAGCATGTCCTTGGCCTTCGAGCATTTCACCGGCGTTAAGACGACCAGTCTGACGACCGAGAATGCTTCGGGATTCGTCGCCGCGCTCAATTTTACCTTCGTCGCGGCGATCCTTTTGACGCTGGTGGCGATCGCGACTTCGGCCATGCGCGGCTCTGACAAGCCGCGGTGATTGCGCGGTTCGGCCGTTCAAATTGCCGGTTGTAATCGGGCTTCGATCTGGGAATAATTCGCGCAGCTTGGCAGATTTTCAAGGAGGCGGCTCATGACTGAGAAGATCGTCTATCTCAACGGCGCGTTCGTGCCCGAAAGGGAAGCTAAAGTCTCGGTATTCGACGCCGGTTTTAATGCCGGCGACGGCGTTTATGATGTTACTCGCACTTTTGCCCATCGACCATTTCGTCTGGGCGATCATACGGCACGGCTGTTTCGTTCGCTGCGCTACACGCGTATCGACTGCGGTTTGACGTTGGCGCAGATGGAGCAGGCGACAATCGAGGTACTGGAGCGCAACAGGCCAATCCTGGCCAAGGATGAAGAAGTTGCGATCTGGCAGGTGGTGAGCCGCGGCGTGCGCTCCTCGCGCGGCAACCACTCGCTCGGTAAGGCGACGGTGGCGATTTACTGTATTTCCATCGGCTTCGAAGAATTTGCCCGAGATTATCTCGACGGCGTCAAGCTGGTCATTCCGTCGACCCGGCGGATACCGCCGCAGTGTCTGGAGCCCAAAGCTAAGATCAACAACAAGATGAACCACAACATGGCGATCTTCGAAGCACGCCAGGTCGATCCCCACGCGATCCCGCTGATGCTCGATCTCGACGGCAACATCAGCGAGTCCAACGCGCACAACTTTTTTCTCGTCCTTGACGGCAAGCTGTGCACGCCGTCGAACAAAAATGTGCTCGACGGCATCACCAAGCAGGCGTTGTACGAGCTGGCGGCGAACTTGGAGATCGAAGTGGTCGAAGGCAATTTCACTCCCTACGACGCCTACAACGCAGATGAAGCGTTTCTCGCCAGCACCAGTCCGACGATCCTGCCGGTGCAAAGTATCAATGGCGTCAAGCCGACGCAAGAAACTCCCGGGCCGATCACCAAACGGTTGATTCAGGGTTGGAACAAAATGGTCGGCTTGGACATAGTCGAGCAAGCGCTCGGCCACTTGGAACCGGCTGAGCGCGATCGATTGCTAAAAGAGTGGCGCACCAAGAGCGCGTCGTGACGGCACGCCAAAGCAAGGGAAAGCCGAGCACAGCATGAAAGACATTGGCATAGGATTGGGGT
>JBGTCC010000340.1:0-10816 GCA_041749055.1 Thermodesulfobacteriota bacterium
CTGGTGCTCTTTCTTAACTTGTTTTGGCTGTCGAGTTTCGTTCTGAGCCGACATCCCGAGTCAACTCGCGGACTTTACGGCAGCCGATTATCTTACACCTGGGCGGGGTTTGAAGAGACTTATGCCTGGATTCGCGCGAACACCATGCCGGACACCCTGCTCGCGACCGCCTACGATCCGATGTATTTTCTCTATACCGGCCGCAAAACGATCCGCCCGGCGTTGCACCGGCCGGCGACATACTTTTATCCCTACGGCGCGGCGCAGCCTGACGTCGGTACGGTGGAGGAGATTAAACCTCAATTGGTCAAACTTGGCGCGAAGTATTTGATCGTCGATCCCATGGACGGTTACGCCGAACGGCAGGCGACCTTAAGTTTGATGAACGATCTCGTCGAATCCTACGGAGAACACGCACAGCTAGTATTCACCAGCGCCGATGGCTTACACAGAGTTTTCCGTTTAGAGGCTCGTTAAAGAAGCGCCTCAAGTCCGACAGGGGCGGTGGGTGAGGCGCTGCGTATAAAGAAAAGCGCCGGTCGCATAGTGCGACCGGCGCTTTTTTATTTCGACGGGCGATTTGGCTGGCTTACTTATCCGTCGGCCGGGATGTTGAGCTTCTGGCCAATGAAAATGTAGTCCGGATTCTTGACTGACTCGCGATTGGCCTCATAGATTTTCCCCCACTTAGCACTACTGCCCAATAACTGCTCGGCGATCCTGCCAAGGGTATCGCCGCCCTTGACGGTGTATTCCTGAACGGCCATTTTGGCTTTTACTGCGGCCGCAGGTTCGGGCGTGGCCGGTGCCGGCTTGGCTTTCTCTTCCGCCGTGACCGGTTTGGTCTTGGCGTCAGCGACCTGAATGTTGGTCTTGGTTGGCGCCGTGGCGGGCGCGGGCTCGCTACGCGGCCCGGCTTTGGCGACGACAGCGCTAGACTTATAAAGTTTATCGATGAATCCCGAACTTTCCAGTTCTTTCAATATCGTGGTGTCGACGAACTGTTCAGGGCGGGCCGCACGGGCCGCTGGGTCTTTGGCGCCCAACTCACGTAAAATGATCTGGATACCTTTTTGCGTCGGGTAAGGCTTCTCCGGGACTAGGGTTTGCACGATCGAGTCGTAGGTTTCATCGAGCACTTCTTTATCGTCGGTTCTCAAATACTTGGCGATAATCTCGATAGTTTCCCGGCGATGTGTTTTGGCGTAGTGAATGCCCTCAATAAACGCGCGCATGAAGTCGCGTGCCAAATCCGGTTTCGACTTGAGAAGCGCGCGCGATGTCGCGATGCTCGTATGCTGATATTCGAGACCGAGCATTTGCAGGTCGGCGAGCATTGGGAAACCGAGCTTCTTAGCCCTGACTGAAGTCGGCATTGACAGCATGGCACCCTGAACTTTACCGGCTTCCAACGCGGCTAGTTGGGCCGGCTGGTTGCCTAACTGGAGTACCGCAACCTCTTTGTTAGCGTCGAGGCCGTATTTATCGAGGGCGTAGCGCATGGCGAAGTCCGTGGCCGAGCCGTAGCGGGTTACGCCGACGGATTTCCCCTTGAACTGATCGGGCCGGGTGATACCCCGTTCGGTGAACAATTGAAACGTCAGGGTGTTGATGACGCCGGCGATCATGACCACGTCGGCGCCGCGCAGCGAACTCTGGATCGCTGGCGGCCCCGCCAGCGAAGCGAAGCTGATATCGCCGGCGACCAATGCTTGCGCGGTAGTCGTGCCGGATTCGATCAGGATGGATTGCACATCGATGCCGTATTTGCGAAAGAAACCTTTATCTTGAGTCACCCAAAGTGGCGCGATGTTGCCGGAGATCGAGCTATACGCGACATTGATTTTTTGCACCGGTTTTTCAGCCGCGTTGGCAATCGGCTGCGATAGCGTTGCGACCGCAACAAGCGATGCCGCTACAAGAGGTTTCATAAACGTCTTTTTCAACTGTTTCATTTCCTTACTCCTCCGTTAAGTCAAGTGAATCAATTATCACGGTTTAGCCGTACCATAGCGGCCTTCAGACTGGCGCGCATGCGTTCCAGGGAGCGGCCCAATTCGCCCACTTCATCGTCGCTTTGAATCGAAACGGTAGCGTCGAGGCGGCCGCGGCTAATTTCGTCGGCGATGGTTTTCAGTTCCAATATCGGCTTGATGGCGCGGCTGGCGAGCATAATGGAAAGCCCGACGCCCAGCGCCAGGCAGAGGAGAATCAGTCCGATGATCGGCAGCAAGGTCGTACGCATATCGTCCTGCACGGTTTCCGCCCACAGCCCGACTCTGACGATGCCAAGTTGGCCGTCGAGCACCGGCGAGCGGGTTTCAAAAACAGTCTTGCCGCGCAGCGAGGTGGTTTTTGACGCAGGAGTCGCAATCACCGCTTCCGTGAGCTCGACTGGGAAGGGTTGCACGCTGCTCGCCAGCACCTCGCCCTTGGAGTCTTGCACGAAGGCGTAAGCTACGCCATCGAGACGGCCATACTTGGCAACCAACGCATCGAGTTCCAACGTGCTCCGGCGCGAGACGAACCCAGCCGAGGCATCGGCAAGGTTGGTGGCGATCGCGCTGGAACGTAAGTCAGCCTGCTTCTGCAGCGCATTACCGGCGAAATGGTAAACGATGCCGATGACGAGCAAACCCAAAACGAAAATCAGGCCGCTAAAAGTCGAAGTTATTTTCCATTTGAGTCCGCGTTTGCGCCAACCTTCGGTGGCCGGTTTGGCAAATTTAGAACTCTCGATGGATACCGTGTCTTGTGGCATGGTTGTCTCCTTGTGGCGGCTTAAGCGATTATACTAGAAACGTTTGAAGTTAGAGATCTCTTGGTACATGGATTCTTCAAATTTGTTGCGCAGCTTGGTATCGGAAATTTCCTTGCCGATGAGGCCAATGAGATCGTCGAGCCTCGATTCGGGCAGGCTGTCGAGGGAGGCCCCTAGAGCTTTGACCTGGTCGCGCAGGACGAGTGGCGCCATCGGACCGATGACTTCGATGAGAATGGCGGACAAGCTATCGAGCAGCGCCGTGGGAACCAAATCGCCGACTGGTTTCGTGGCGATGGTCTGGATCAGTCCAGACTGGTGCAGATTGAAAAGTACCTTGGCGATATAGGCGAAGGGGATGCGGAGTATTTCCGCGACCTCTTGGACCGTCCGGATACCGTCGAGTTTGCTCAGCACGCGCCAACCGACATTGGGTATGGTGATCGGCCCGGTGTTATCCTCCGCCAGATCGGCTATGCGAAAGAGCGCCTTGCCGGACGGCACCACTTCGAGAATGGTTTCCCATTCATGGGTCATCGCCTTCAAGTGATCCAAGATCTGCGACGCTTCTTTGGTGATGGTGGCTGCCGGCGCTATCCCGTTGGGAAGCAGGTTGAATGTGCCTTCGTCCCAAGTCACGGGGTAAAGTAGCGCCTTTTCGCCTTCTCCGATGGGGCATTTGGCATGGACGATGTTCCCCTCATTGAGGTAAACATCGACGGTCTCCTTGCCGCGAGTTAACTGCAGGACTCCTGACTTCTTGGCGCCGGTGGCGAGCAAAAGCAGGTCGTTTAAGTTAATTTGCGAAAGGTTGCCTTGCATAATCTCGGTCCGTCAACCGTCTAGCGGTCTTCCATGGAACGGCGGGCGTCTTTGCCGTTCAGGTTCTTTTTGCTGCTGTCGGTGATATCGTCATGGCCGTTCAAAGTAACCTTCAATGTCTTGATCACCGCCAGGCTCTTACTGATACCGACCATCTGTTCGAGGGTCGATTTGATCTGCCCTTGCAGCATCTCAACCTCCTCGGTGGAGATCCCCTGGAGTTGGGTCTGAAGCTCGTCGTAGAGCCGGGTAATACTATCGATCTGCCCCAGCGATTGGGTCTTTTGAGTGATATCTTCGTACAATCGCGAGATATCCTCCGTGAGATTTTGTAAGTCATTTTTCATGTTCTTGTCCACCTTTAATTTTTTATTTTTGCCGTTGGTTTTTCTATGTTCGGAGTAAAACCGAGAGATTTCTTACGACTGTCGCCATTTGCCCCCTGTGCCCCAGGTTGGGATTTTTGGTCATGCTGTGTCGCGCTAGGGGTGCTGTTTGCCGCCGCCGGGGCAGTCTTAGCGGTATACGGCGGCGCCTTGAAAAAATAAATGACACCGAAGACCAAAGCTAAAACCACGAAGGCGAGGATTCCGGCTTTTTTGATGTTGGCGGTTGGCTTGTCCGCATAGATATCGTACTCGCCATAATCTTTGATGAGTTTTTTGAGCTGACGGTCGAGGTCGCCGCTTTTTTTTACCAGTGGCGCACTGGCCTCGACGAGGCTGGGCTGCTCGGGTTGAAACTCCTCGGCCGCGCTCGCCGCCGGTTCGCAGGACTGAATCTCTTTATTCTCGATGGTTGCAGGCAGATTGGGATTGGCGGCGAACTCGCCGTAGTTGGACACCAGATCGTCGAGCAAGCGTAAATCGAAATTCCCATTGGCAGGGACAAGTGCTTTGGATGCATCGACTGGGTCGGTACCTTTGACGCGGGATGTTTGCCGTTTTGGGGCCGCGGTTTGGGTAACCGGTTTGGTTTCAAACGATTGCGATAGGGCCGCCATAGCGAGACTCTCGGCGAACTGCTCGGTTGGCGCCGGGAAGTCTTCCAAGAGCGCTGCTTCGGCGGGAGGAGGGGTCTTGACGCCTGCGGCGACCGCGGTCTCAAACTCCGCCTCGGCGGTTGGAAAGTCGGTTGCCGCCAGGCTGTCGAGTGGCGTTTCTTCTGTGACTGTGAATTCCTGGATGAGCGCGTCCGTTGTAGTCTCAAGAAGCCGCGATGCGACGGTCATGGATGGACTTGTCGCATCGGTCTCTAACGTTTCTGAAGCTGCCGCTGATGCATCGACCACCTTCGGTAAGTCAGCAGGATCACTCTCTACCGATTCTCCGCCGGAGGCGTCCAAGAACTCCTTGGAGCGATTCGCTGTCAGCTCGACAGTGGGCGATACCGCTGAAACGTCATCGTCACTTGGTTCGTCTTTTGATTCGCCGACCTGCGCACCCGCCTTCAGGGCCGTCATCAATTTTTGCAGCTTGATGAGCTTACTCGCCTTGACGATGGCATGGAGCTGCGGGTGATTTTCTAGGCTGTCGAAATTAACGACATCGATATCGATTGGGGCGATCTCGGCGATCGATCGGCTCACCTCCACCGTAGCGCTTTTCAATAGCGCTACTGCGGCGATGGTATCCTGAAACTGTCTCAAGCGCAGAATCAACGTCTGAGCATTGGCCGCGGCGGAGGTGACATCGGTAATCGAAACATCCTCGAGGCGCTGCTGTAGCCCTTGCAAGGAATTGAGCATCTTGCCAAATCCACCGGCAGACATTGAAGCTCGATCGCTGGTGCTCATGTCTAGGCGGTCTTCTCTTAATAGGGCAGACAACATGGGGTGATGGAATTGCTCCAAGAACCGCACGATGGCGTGCGAACTGGCGCTCTTGTTCTTAACTAAGCAAAAAGGTTGCCACGAATGCCCAGAAGAAAAAGGCTTGCGTTTTCAGTCAGCTAAAGACTTAGTTGTCCAACAATTACTCGACAGCTCCACCCATTCTGTTCAGCTCGAACAAAATTGTACGTTGTTAAATGCAGTCTATCTTTTTGGTTTTGTTGGGAAAATCAGTCGGATGCTGAGGCCAGGAGGCCTCTAGAAGATGCCTCGATCGATTGCGTAGCGAACCGATATGCCGCGTTACGTCGGCAGCGAGAATTTGTCGAGCTTGCGGTAAAGCGTGCGGGTGGAAATGCCTAGGGCTTCGGCAGCCTTGGCTTTGTTGCCGTTGGTTTGGCGCAGCGCCTCTTCTATGACGATACGCTCGCCCTCTTCGATGTTGCGGATCGCTTTGCTGCCAATCTCTTCGCTGTGGCCGGTGGCGTAGTGCTGCAAGTTCATCGGCAGATCGCTGATGGTGATGTAGTCGCCGTCTGAGACCATCACGGCGCTCTCGATGACGCTCTTGAGTTCGCGGATATTACCGGGCCATGGATAGTCGAGGAACAGCGCCTTGGCTGAACTCGTGAGCTTTTTTAACGGCTTGCGGAATTGTGTGCACGCTTGGTAGATAAAATTCGCGATCAACAGGATGATGTCTTGGCGCCGTTCGCGCAGCGGCGCCAGGATGATTCGCGCGCTGTTGAGCCGAAAGTAAAGATCCTTGCGGAAGCCGCTGCCCTGGATCGCCTCGTCGAGCTCTTTGTTGGTCGCGGCAACGATGCGAACGTCACTGGTTTTCGGCGAGGATTCGCCAACTCGATAGTACTGTCGGGTTTCCAAAAATCGCAGCAGCTTGAGCTGAATCGACGGCGCCAGATCGCCGATCTCGTCGAGAAACAGGGTGCCGCCTTCGGCGGCTTCGATGAAGCCTTTCTTGTTGCGGTCGGCGCCGGTGAAGGCGCCCCTGACGTAACCAAACAGCTCGCTCTCGACCAGAGTTTCCGGGATCGCCGTCATGTTACAACCGACGAACGGTTTTTCTGCGCGTGGCCCGTGAGCATGGAGGTACTGGGCCATTACTTCCTTGCCAGTGCCGGTCTCGCCGGTGATCAAGACCGTGATGTCGTGCATGGCGTAACGGTTGGCGAGATTGACCACTTCATGAAATTGCGGCGTGTCACCGATCATGTGTGGCGCCGTGATTGAGTGGGGCCCGTTCGCTTCGGATTGGCTCTTGTTCGCATGGCCGAATAAGCCGTAGAGCGTCTGCACATGATGCGGATCGTAGCAGATCAACGCCATGCGATCCGGGCTTTGCCTGAGCTTTTCGGTAAATTCATTCCAACCCGGCCCCTGGCATAGCGCCAGATCGACAAACACATATTTCAATTGATCGCTGGGGTAGGCCCCCAGCGCCTGTCCCGCCTCTTCAATGGAACGGCTAATGTGAATCGAGCAGTCTCGCGACTCGGCGACCTTACAGATGCTGGTGGTCGCCGCATCGCTCGATTGAATGATCAAGGCAAGCGGTTTGGCCATCGAGGGGGTCACTCGGGGACGGCGGAATTGGGCAAGACCACCATGTTTTGTAACGAATCCGTCAGCAATTCGGTCGTAATACGCGGCGGTGTGCCCAGGTAGTTGGAAGCCGCCACCACATGCTCAGCGATAAATTTCGGATGAAATCCGGCAAAGGGAACTTTGTGCTTATTGTAAAATGAATTCAACAGGTGAGACATCATTTCATCGGTAAATTCCAAGCCGTAGGAGTCGCAGATACGTTGAAAGATTTCACGAAACTCCTGTTCCGTCGGCGGTTGAATTTGCATCTTGTAGTGAACCCGGCGCAGCTGCGCCGGATCCATCAGCTCTTCAGGAGGAAAGTTGGTGGCGAAGATCACCAGCTGGTCGAACAGCACGGTGATTTTTTTACCGGTGTGCAAAGTCAAATAGTCGACCTTGCGCTCCAAAGGGAAAATCCAGCGGTTCAGCAGCTCATGAGGGCGCACCCGTTGACGGCCGAAGTCGTCGATGACGAAGACGCCGCCGATGGCTTTCATTTGCAGCGGCGCTTCGTAGTACTTGGAGTGCACGTCGAAATCCAAGTCGAGCATCTCGAGAGTGAGCTCGCCGCCGGTGATGAGATAGGGCCGCTTGCAGCGCACCCATCGCGGATCGTATTCAAGATGGGGCAGCAGGATCGGGTTGGGAACGCCGCCATTGGTGGCACTGTTACTGGTGGGGAATTTAACATGGACGGATGGGTCGTAAATCTTGATGATCTGGCCGTCCTCTTCGATGGCGTAGGGGATATAGACCGGCTGCTCAAAGGCGCTTACCAACGCCTCTGCTATGGAGGTCTTGCCGTTGCCGGCGGCGCCGTAAATCAACACGGCGCGACCTGAGTTCGATGCTGGCCCAAGCCGGCGCACGATGTCCGGCGACAGCACCAGATGCGACATCGCTTTTCTCAATTTTTCGATGCCGATCACTTCGTTGGTGATGGTCTGCTTTTGCACTTGCTCTTGGTAAACGTCCAACGGGACCGGCACGGGGCCGATGTATTCGCAGCGGCGCAGTGCTTCGCTGGCGCGCTCTTTGCCGGCGTTGGTCAAGGCGTAGCGCATGATGTTGTAGTTTTTCTCCGACGGCCCACGAATCTCGACCAGCGCTTCTTTCTTGGCGAAGTTGAGTAGCTCATCGATGACCCCGCGGGTCAGCATGATCTGATCTGAAAGCTCAGGGATTGTCTGCAGCGCCGAGATGTACATCGTGCGCAGCAGACAGTTGAGCAGGAAATTGCTTTCCAAGCCGGTCTCGTCAATGGTTTTCGGCACCAGTGGCGGTTCCGAGATGACTGCTTCGAGATCGTCACGAGTCAGGTAACCCAGGGCGACGAGATTATCGCCGAGCCGGCCGCCGGCAATTTTCTGTTGGTGCAAGACGCGGTCAAGTTGTTCTTGGGTAATGATTCCCTTTGCCCGTAATAATTCACCTAATGCCATAATAATTGCTCTCGGTTCGCTAAGAAATTGTTGTCTTTAACACCAGTAAGAACTATATTCTTCAGTATAATCTTAAAATTTCGTTTCATTATAGGTACTAGTGAAAACCTGTCAAGAAACCTGTTGCGCTGCCGCGCTCCACGGCGGAGGCTCGATGAATACCTTGCGAAATTATCAACATGCGCTGCTATCGATGACGCTATTTTTGGGAAGCTGTGGGCTTTTGAATGATAGTACAAGCAAAAAGCCCTCCAACACCGGTTTGATCGCCACACCGGTGACCTACTACAGCACATCTAGGGCGCGCTATCTCGGTACCAAGTACAAGGACAGCGTCGACCGCTTAGTCGAGCGCATCGTGCGCAATTCGAAGACCGCCTCGTTGCAATTTGCCAATAATATTTCATCGGTAGGTGGGATCGGCTTCTTTACTCATTCGGCAACCAAGACGGCCGATGAACGTTATCTCGAAGTTGTGCTGGCTGTGCCGGAAACCTTTGAGACCAAAGGTGTACATAGCGACAAGGTTAGCCGGCTGTTCTCTTCATATGGGCTTGAGTTGCTGACGATTTTGAACGGCGAAAACGATATTTATCAAGATAAAGAATTGACCGGCTACGGACTCAATCTGGCATGGCGCAACATAATCGCCGAACCGGCGGGCAATCGCGTGACACTGGAACGAGCGATCGTTTATCTTGCCAAAGAAAAAACCCGCAACTTTTTGCGCCGCGAGATCAACCAGGACGATTTGTTGGCCGATGCCACGATCTTCACGGTAGAAGAGGACGGTCCGCTCAATTTGGTATCGTACCGGGCGCCGGAAGTCCATCAGGAATTTCGTCCCGTGATCCGTGAATACGATATCCCCCCGGCGCCAGCGGCTGCCAAGCCGACGCCAGCGTTAAAGATAGACCCGCCGGATCAAGACAAAAAGGAAGCGATCCAAGTAAGAGAACCGGTGGCCAAAGTTGCGCCGCCTAAGCCACCCGTAGCCGTAGCACAAAACCCTAAACCCTTGTCGCCGAGATTGCCGGTCATATCGGAAACGCCGGCAAAGCCAGCCGCACTAAAAGCCGTGAATGCAGCACCAGTGGAAGTACCGCTAGTCGAAGCCGCGCCGGTAGAAGTCGCTAAATTAGCATTGCCAACACCGCTAATTGCTCCCGCTACCGAGAGCAAAGAAATTACGCCGGTGGTAAAACCGATTGTGAAAAGTGTCGAGTCGGTGCGCGCCGCGCTAGACGCCCCCAAGCCGGTAGTTGCGCCGAAAATTGCACGGCCAGTGCCGGTTGAGGTCGCGCCGCCCGCGGCTGTTGCTCCAGCGCCAACTGCAGTGCCAGCACCGCTAATTGCTCCTGCTACCGAGAGCAAAGAAATTGCGCCGGTCGTTAAACCGGTTGTGAAAAGTGTCGAGTCGGTGCGCGCCGCGCTAGACGCCCCCAAGCCGGTAGTTGCGCCGAAAATCGCGCCAGCAGCGCCGGCAATCCAAGTGAAGCCGATTGAAAGCGCAGCGCCAGCGCGGGTTGTTGACGCGCCGAAGCCGCCGCCGATGGAGCTGAAACCTTTCTTGCCGCCGCCGGTTGCGACGTATGTGCCGGCGCCAGAGCCGCCGAAGATTGAAAGGCCGGAGCTGCCACCGCCGGTCGCCATGCCAGAAGCCAGGATGCCCTTAGAGATTGTCAGCGTGCCGCCGGTTGCCGTGCGGCCGGAGCCCCCGCAAGTGCCGTTTGAAACCAATCTGCCAGTACCAGCTCAAAGTGTGGCAAGGAATGCGCCACCGGTCATTGAACCGACAGTTCGGCCAGAACCGTTAGCACCGACACCCGCAGTCGAAAAAACTGCAGCAAGACCTGGCGCTGGACAGTTGGCGTTGCTCAGCAACAAACCAATTGAAGCCACTCCCGCTAAGCCGGCGATCGCTCGTATCGCGCCGAAGCCCTTGGAAGGGTTCATCATTCAACTGGCGTTCAACGACAGGGAGCGCGCGCAGCGTTGGGCTGAGGGGATGGAGAAAAAAGGCTTCGCGGTTTCACTAACCGAAGCAGGCGCCGAAGGGGCGCTGCGAGTTCGCCTTGGCAATTTTGTGCTACGCGATGACGCTGAGCGGCAGCTAAAAACCATCAAGCAAGAGGGTTTAAACGGAATTATCTTGAATCTGCCACAGGCGTTTCGGCCGGAAGCACGCACGTCGATTCCGTAACTGTTGGCGTGAATCTTACAACTGCATATTCCTTGGCAATAAGGCGAGGGATTCAAATGGCGTTAACTCGAAGTCGATCTTTTCTATTTCGTCATTCCCGCGAAAGCGGAAATCCCGGGAATGGCGGAAAGATAGTTCCGCCCCTACGA
>JBGTCC010000341.1:0-4073 GCA_041749055.1 Thermodesulfobacteriota bacterium
GCGAGCTTCCGATTCTTGTTCCGACAATCCAAAATCGAAAATCCAAAAGCGGCCCCGCAGACCAAAATGGCCGGGGGTTGTCACCCTCGTGCTCGCACTCGCAATGTGTGGGGTGGCGGCCCAGGCGCAGCAACCGGCGAGCATACCCCGGATCGGGATCCTGGCGCCACTCTCCGCGTCCACCTTTTCGGCGCGGCTCGAAGCCTTTCGCCAACGGCTGCGCGAGCTTGGCTACGTCGAAGGGAAAAGCATTGTCATTGAAACCCGATACGCGGACGGGAAACCCGAGCGGCTGCCTGACCTGGCAGCCGAGCTAGTCAGCCTCAAAGTTGATCTCATCGTCACCGCTGGCCCGGGTATTTTAGCAGCCAAGAAGGCGAGTTTGAAAATTCCCATCGTGTTCGGCGCGTTTAGTGACCCTGTTGGAGCAGGGCTTGTCTCCAGCCTGGCGCGGCCTGGTGGGAATGTCACCGGACTTTCCAACATGGCGCCAGATCTAGATGGCAAACGCTTGGAACTGCTCAAGGAAGCCTTCCCCAAAGTTGTCCGGGTGGCCTTCCTCTGGCAATCAAATGGTCCGAGGGGGCAGCTACCTCTCATAGAACTGGAGCCGGCGGCCAAGGCGCTGGGAGTCAAACTTCAATCCCTTCCGGTGCAAGGCATTGACGATTTTGACGGCGCTTTCGCGCGAGCAAAAAAGGACGGTGCCCAAGCGCTGGTTACGCCGCCGACGCCCCTTATCAGTAATCGGCAGCACCAAGTCGTGGACTTTGCGGCAATGAACCGGCTGCCGACGATGTTCCCAGATAGTGAGTTTGTCGAGGCCGGCGGTTTGATGAGCTATGCGCCGAGCTATACCGACTTATTCCGGCGCGCCGCTGACTTTGTCGACAAGATATTGAAAGGCACCAAGCCCGCCGATATTCCCGTCGAGCAGCCGACGAAGTTCGAGTTCGTGATCAATCTAAAGAGCGCGAAGCAGATCGGCGTGACGGTTCCGCCGAATGTGCTGGCGCGGGCGGATCGGGTCATACGATGAAGACGGCGCGCGGCAACAGAAAGCCTAGGAAAACCTAATTCTGAATTTTTAGCCGCAGGAAGTTCTATCTAACGAACTGCTAGCGCTGACGTCTCGTAACGTTTCACCTTGATCTTGCGTTCTTGATTCCGCGCTTGCGCGAGATCGTAAGCGAGCTGCATCCGCATAAGGTGCTCCATTTTCGGTCCAAAAGCCTTTTCAACACGCAGGGCCATGTCACTGGTAAGCGCGGCTTTCTCATTGAGCAAGCTGGAAAGCGCTTGTCGCCCAACGCCCAGGGCCTTGGCCGCTTTGGATACGGTGAGCCCAAGTGGTTCGATCACTTCGCGGCGGATCACGCCGCCCACATGCGGGGGGTTCTTCATAGACATGGTTCAAATTTCTCCTTCAATGATAGTCGACCAAATCAACGTCAAATGCATCGCCTCTCTCAAAGCGAAAGATAACGCGCCAGTTGCCGCTAACGCTGACGCTCCAAAACCCTTTCAAGTCCCCTTTCAAAGGATGTATCCGCCAGCCGGGGAATAGTCCCACGTCATGCGGACGCGCGGCTTCATCGATCGCCAAAAGAACATCGGCTATTCTTTTCGCGAGCGCGGCGGGAACGTCCCTGCTCTCCCCAGCATCGTAAAGCCGCTTCAATCCCTTGTGCCGAAACGAACGAATCGCCATTCAAATCGAGTATTGTCTGTCGTGCGACGCACGTCAAGCCATCCATCGCTCGAATTGCAGGGCGACAGGCTCTGGGGCGCTCCACGAGCGGACACCACGCGCCAACGCAGGTTGACTTTTTCGGAGCGTCTCTGTCATCGTGACTGACAAGTACGGCGACCGAATCAAGTACGGAGAGATATTATGGGACAACTTCTTTGGTATACAAACAACGGTGAAAGTGGACAGGCCGCTTTTTTCTTTGATGATCGATGTCGTGGAAGCGTAATGCTAATCACCATAGCGTGGTGGCGCGGGCGGATAGGGTCTTAAAATAATTTTGGATTTTGGATTGCCGATTTTAGATTAGGGGAGAAGACCTATGAATGTATTTTCAGCGAAGCGAGCTTGCGATTCTTGTTCCGACAATCCAAAATCTAAAATCCAAAAGCGGCCCCGCAGACCAAAATGGCCGAGGGGTTTGTCACCCTAGTGCTCGCACTCACTATGTGCGGCGCGGCGGCTCATGCCCAGCAGCCGGCGGGAATGCCCCGGATAGGAATTCTGGTTGCGTCCTCCGCGTCCAGCTTTCAGGCCCGGGTCGAAGCATTTCGCCGACGGCTGCGTGAGCTTGGCTATGTCGAAGGGAAAAACATTGTCATTGAGTACCGATATGCGGAAGGGAAACTCGAACGGCCGCCTGACCTCGCAGCCGAGCTGGTCCGTCTCAAAGTTGACGTCATCGTCGCCTCCACCCCTCGGGCTGTTTTCGCTGCCAAGAAGGCGAGCGCGACAATTCCCATCGTATTCGCCGCTGCTACCGATCCAGTAGGAATTGGGCTCGTCTCCAGCCTTGCGCGTCCAGGCGGGAATATCACCGGACTTAGCCTCATGGCGCCAGATCTAAATGGCAAACGATTGGAACTGCTCAAGGAGGCCTTCCCTAAGGTTGCCCGGGTGGCCTTCCTCTTGGGAGGTGGCCCGGGGGGAAACCTGACTCTCACAGAAATGGAGGCTGCGGCCAAGGCGTTGGGACTCAAACTTCAATCCCTTCCGGTGCGAAGCCTCGACGATTTTGACAGCGCATTTGCACGAGCGAAAAGGGAAGGCGCCCAGGTGCTCATTACGACCACAAGTCCACTTTTCAATGATCATCAACGCCAAATATTGGACTTCGCGGCAAAGAACCGGTTGCCGGCGATGTACCCAGCGAGTGAGTTTGTCGAGGCCGGTGGCTTGATGAGCTACGGGCCGAACTATACGGACTTATGGCGGCGCTCCGCTGACTACGTAGATAAGATTTTGAAAGGCACCAAGCCCGCTGACCTGCCCGTCGAGCAGCCGACGAAGTTTGAGTTTGTCGTTAATTTAAAAGCAGCGAAGGGGATCGGTTTGTTGATTCCACCGAATGTGCTGGTGCGGGCGGATAGGGTGATCAAGTAACAAAGGCGATGCCAGGATTGAATTGCATTCTCCATCTATCAAATTTCAGCATTCGCCGCTTCTCTGTCATTCAGTTTTTTTCCGCTTTGTGTTTCTAACCATCCCACAACCTGATCTCGTGGAAACCGATGCACCGTCCCGACCATGATATTCGGCACACCCTTGCCCATGAGCCGGTAAACCGAGCTGCGGGATTTCCAGCTAGTGCATTAGCTGGCCGGTGCTGAGATACTTTTCTTGATTCTCCATCGCTCTTATCTCCAATCTTCCATCCTTGACGTTACCCGCATGATGACATTGTAAATGGTCGCCGCTGTCATTGTGTCCGCCCCGATTATCAACTCCTCGAATCGCTTCATCACTATAAGGCTAAGGGCCATGGCGTCCTCTAGACGATCAATTGCGCCATGCCGAATATGCCAGGATCCCGCAAGGAGAAGAAAGCGCAAGCCATGGTGAGAGAGTCGATCTTAGTCAAAAGCAATCCGCGGTTATTTTAGTCCTCATCCATGCCCGGCGGGTAAACCGTTGGAGATCCTCCGGGCGCACTTGCACCTCCCATCACCGGCATCTTCGGAGCCTGCGTCCGCATTCACTGTCAACATTGCCGTGGCACACGTGCTGCACTTGCTCACCGTAACAACGGAGTTTGCCGGGAGAATCATTACATCCCTCTTCGCATGGTTCCCGGTGTTTCTGCCGCTGCGCCACACCATGCGAAGCGTCCGGGCGCCAACCCGGAGTCGCCGGCTACGCAACGCCGGCGCCTATTTAAATTGACTGAGCGATAGTGGGAGGAATTGATGCATGCGCCGGCTCGTAGAATCATCGGCGAGGTATTCGTGGCACTCGGGATTCTCTGTGTCCTTGGTGGTTCCATGGTACCGACGGTGAACCCCAGGTCCGCTAACGTTTTGTGGACCGGCATCGTCATGATCTC
>JBGTCC010000342.1:0-3974 GCA_041749055.1 Thermodesulfobacteriota bacterium
ACGATCCCGCCGCGGTGGACCCTCGGCGCGTCGGCATCGCGGCGCAGGCCGATGTGTTGCTACAAGTGCGGCCGGGCACCGACGGGGCGCTGGCGTTGGCGATGATCGATGTGGCGATTACAGAAAAGCTTTTCGATGAGAGCTTTGTGCGCCAATGGACCAACGGAACGTTTTTGATTCGTCTGGATACTGGCGCGGCGCTGACGGAAGCTGATTTGTCCGCGCTTGGTTCGGCCGATCGATTCGTTGCCTGGGATGAAATCGCCAATGCGCCGATTCTCTACGATTCGTTGACCGGCGATTTTGAACGCCAAGCTGTCCGGACCGCAATTGCCGGGCAGTATCGCATACCGACCAAAGACGGCACCGCGACTATCTGCCAGCCAGCGTTTGCCCACCTGGCGGCGCTAGCGGCGGAGTTCACTCCCGAGAAATCGTCATCGATCACCTGGGTATCAGCCGACAAAGTGAGGCAAGCGGTGCGCGTGCTGGCGGCCCATCGGCCGGTCAGCATGTTCATGCACAACGGTGTCGGCCAGCACACCAACGCGACGCAAACCAGCCGGGCGATCGCGACGTTTTATGCCCTCTTCGGCGACATCGATCGCCAGGGCGGCAATGTGGTTTTTCCTAAAGCGCCGCTTAATGCGATGTCGGGAAAAGAATTTCTCCCCATTGAAATGGCCCAGCAACGCATCGGCCGCGAGCGCAAGCCGCTCGGGCCGCCGGCCAAACCTGGTAACTGCGCGGCCTACGATGTCTTCACCGCGGTGCTCGAAGGCCGGCCCTATCCGGTGAAAGCACTGCTCAATTTCGGTTCGAATACGATCATGTCCACCGGCAACTCGCAAAGAGCGCGCGAAGCGTTTTGCGCGGTGGATTTCGCCGTTGCAGCGGAGTTGTTCATGACACCGACCGCGGAGCTTTGCGATTACGTTTTGCCGGCGACAAGCTTTCTCGAAATGGCGACGGTGTCGAATGACTTCAAGCATCGAGAGCAGGGAAGGCGGCACGTGCAATATCGCCCGGCGGTGGTCGCGCCACTGGGAGAACGGCGCTCCGATACTTGGATCGTTTTCGAATTGGCGAAACGGTTAGGGTTTGCCGATGATTTTTGGCAGGGCGATATCGACGCGGCGTATGAACAGGAATTGGCTCCCGCCGGCCTAACCTTGAATCAACTCAAGGGGTCGCCAGGCGGCATCACGATTTCGGCCACGGCGCGCTATCGGAAATTTGCCACGCCGGACAAATCCGGCGCGCCGCGCGGTTTCAATACTCCGGACAAGAAAGTCGCGATTTACTCGCAGACCTTCGCCGCCCATGGATTTGCGGCGCTGCCGGAGTATGTCGAACCGATGGTCAGTCCGGTGAGTCGTCCCGACGTTGCCAAGGATTATCCGCTGGTGCTGACCAACGCGAAGTTTACTACCTACATTCACAGCCAGCTGCGCGGCTTGACGAGCTTGCGCAAAGTGTCGCCCCATCCAAGCGCCGATATTAATCCCGAGACCGCGGACCGTTTTGGTATCACCGACAAAAGCTGGATGGTCATAGAAAGCCCCCACGACTCGATTCGCGCCAAAGCGCGGGTCACCGACGCCATAGCTCCAGGCGTGGTCTGCTGCCAGCATGGCTGGTGGCAAGAGTGTAAGGCGCTGGAGCTGCCGGGTTACGATTCCTACGGCGCCGGTTCAGCCAATCCGAGTTTGTTGATTGGGTCAGATATCGCCGATCCGATCAGCGGCTCGTTGCCGCACCGGTCTTTTCTCTGCCGTGTCCGGCCGGCGCCGTAGTCGGAACGATTGGGCCGATCAATTATGGTTCAATTCATCTCGTACTACCGCTGTCGATGGAAGGACGAAGTGAACTATTCGATGAGCCGAAACCGAACTTGCGCCTCCGCTGGTTATTCATATCGTTCCACTAACGAAACGCCGGCAAAACTTCCCGCGCGAATAGTTGCAGCATCTCCGAGTGCCGTTCGAGACTCGGATAAATAAACTTAATTTCAAAGTGCGACACGCCGGCTTCGCTGTAGGCTTTGATTTGCTTACGGATTTCTTCCGGCGAGCCAATTAAGCTCACTGCGGCGAGTTGCTCTACGCTCATCATTCTTTCAAACGTGCTCTGGCCGATCGCTAATGTGCCGTAGCCGTCTTGGCGGGCTTTGGCGCCGTCTTGATCGATGCAGCCGTAGACTTCGATGCCGAGATGGAGTTTTTCGGATTCTCTGCCGTGGGCTGCCGCCATTGCTTTCACTTCGCTGAAGCGTTTGCCGATGTCGTCCGGCAGGAGCCATGCCGGCAGCCAGCCGTCGCCTAGCGCTGCTGTCCGCTTCATCGCGGCTTCGGTCCAGCCGCCGACCCACAGTGGCGGGTTGGGTTTTTGTAACGGCTTGGGACAGATCTCGGCGTTGGCAAATTTCACGAACTGGCCGTCGTAGCTTGCCGGGTGATGGGTCCAGATGGTTTTCATCGCGCGCAGGTGGTCGTCGGCGATCTTGCCACGCTGTTTTCGATTCACGCCGAGCACTTCATACTCGCGCGATTTGATCGTCGACGGCGAGCCGATGCCGACGCCGATGTCGAGTCGGCCGCCGCACAGAACATCGAGGGTAGCGATCTGTTTGGCGGCGAAGAGCGGATTGCGACAGGGGACAACCACACAGGCGATTCCCAGGCGAACTTTATGAACTTGCCCGGCGATGAATGCCAGCGAGGTCATGGCCTCAAAGAAGTCAGGGCTTGGGTTGCCGGTGTGCGAGTCGTCGGAACCCGAGGATATATGCGTGCGATGAATCTCGTCGGACCATGTCAAGTGATCGTGCACCCAGATCGAATCGAAGCCCAGCGCTTCGGCTTCTTGAGCGACCAGGAGCATCGACCGCGGCGATGCCAGTGGGCCGGAGTTGGGAAGGCGCACGCCGAAGGTAATATGGTGCAGGTTGCTCATGGATAGCGGCTCCTTGGACTTTGTAACTAATACGAAGGGAAAGTGGCTTGCAACCAACCATGGGCGTTGCCAGAACGGCGCGGCGCTGGCATAGTCGTGAGGATGAACCTGTCGCGCTATTCTATTCTATTTGTGTGCACCGCCGTGGCGACCATGACTTCCATCGGCATGAGCACTTTTAGTTTGTTTTTGCCGCCGATTGAAAAGGAATTTGGCTTGACGCGCTCGATGGTGACGCTGCCTTACATGGTGGCGATGCTCGGCTGGGCCGCTGGCGCGCTGACGTTTGGCAAATTGGCCGATGACCGGGGCTCGCGGCTGGTGGTACTGATCGGCATCGCGCTGATGGGGACGGGGTTTGCCGGTATGGGACTGTCGCAGAATCTATGGCAGCTATCGCTCACCTATGGCGTCTGCGTCGGCATGGCCATGGGCGCGTGCAGTCTGGTGATTATGTCGCTGTTGGTGTCGAAACATTTCGCCGATAACCGCGGCCTCGCGGTAGCGGTGATTCAAACCGCGCCGCCGCTGAGCCCGCTGTTGTTCGCGCCGATTCTCTATTTCTTGATTCGTTCCTACGATTGGCGCACCGCGGCGTTGCTGGTCAGTGCCTTGTTATTCTTCGTCGCTTGGCCGCTCGCCTGGTTCGGCGCCCATGATCCTCTCGACTCGCGGCCCGGCCGTAGCGCGCGCCTGGGCTGGAGCGCCGCTTTGCCTTTTTTGCGCACGCGCTCCATGCGGCTATTGTTTGCCGTGCGCTTTTCCTGCGGCGTGGCGTTTTTTCAAATCGCCCATCTGGTTGCCTTGACCATGAGCAAAGGGTTCGACGCCGCCACCGGCGCCAAGGCGGTGAGCGTCTTCGGTGCCGGCGCCGTGGTGTCGGCGCTGCTCTTCGGCTGGCTCTCGGATCGCTACGGAAGAGCGCCGATGTTGGGTCTGAGCTATCTCACGCGCGGCGTCGGCACGCTACTTATGGCCCTCGATATCAGCAATGTCTATGTCTATTACGCCGTAGTCGC
>JBGTCC010000343.1:0-2533 GCA_041749055.1 Thermodesulfobacteriota bacterium
TCGCCCTTCCCTCTCCAATCAGAATGGGCGAGGGTAAACTCATTCAAAGGAGAAATCCGTGAACCTCATCCACACCATCTACCAACCGCCCGGCGCCGGACCGCATCCGACGATTCTCACCTTGCATGGCCGCGGCGCCAACGCCTTCGATCTCCTCAGCCTCGCGCCTTACCTTTGCGGCGGCAATTTCTTGATTATCTGCCCTCAGGCGCCACTGGAAACTCCCATCGGCCCCGACCAAATCGGTTACGCCTGGTATGCCGGAAGCAAGGGCGGTGCCCCCGACACCGACGGCATGTTGGCATCACAGAAAGCGTTGCAACTGTTTCTCCACGATTGTCTTAAGCAGTATCCAATCGACGCCAAACGACTAGCCGTGCTCGGATTCAGCCAAGGCGGCGTGATGGCATACAGCCTGGCGCTGACCGATCCCAAACGTTTTGCCGGTCTCGCCGCGCTCAGCACCTGGTTGCCGAGAGAACTGGCGCCGCGGTTGAAAATTAGCGACGCCGTGCAATCCCTGCCCACGTTAGTTCAACATGGCACCCAAGATCCGCAGATTGAAGTCGATCGCGCCCGCGACTCGGTGGCGCGCCTGCGCGAACTAAAAGTGCCGCTGACTTTCAAAGAATACGAGATGGGCCACGAGATCAGGCCGAAGGGACTCTTCGATCTGTCGGCCTGGTTGGAAGAAAAAATAGGGGCGACCGGCCGGTCGCCCCTACAGGAATGATTGCTGTGAATGACGCGCGTTACGCCCGCAAGTAGCTCATATCTTTCGCCATCGCTTCGAGACGGGCGACGCGCTCTTCCATCGCCGGATGAGTGCTGAACAGCGACGCGAAGCTGCCGCCGCTGAGCGGGCTGACGATGAACATATGCGCCGTGGCATTTTGCGTCGCGTTGCTCACTTCCAGCGGAATATTCTGCGCGCCCATATGCAACTTACGCAGCGCGCCAGCCAAGGCCAAGGGGTCGCCGGAAATCTTCGCGCCGCCGGCATCCGCCATAAACTCACGCGAACGCGACACCGCCATCTGGATCAACATTGCGGCGATTGGCGCGACAATCATCATGAACAGCAGCCCCAAAATACCGCCGCCACCGTTACCTTCACCATCGTCGCGGCTCCGTCCACCGCCGAAGATGGCAGCGAATCGCGCCATCATCGCTAGATAACTGATCGCGCCAGCCAGTGTAGCGGCGATACTGCTGATTAAAATATCGCGATTTTTCACATGGGTAAGTTCGTGACCGAGGACGCCGGCAAGCTCACGTTTGTTGAGAATGCGGCGAATCCCCTGGGTCACAGCAACCGCGGCATGTTCGGGATTGCGCCCGGTGGCAAAAGCGTTGGGAGTGTCTTCGGGAATCACATAGACTTTCGGCATGGGCAACCCGCCCTTGGCCGCCAACTCCTGCACCAAACTATACAGCTCAGGATCGTCATTGGCGGTGATTTGTTGTCCGCCGTACATCTTGAGAACAATTTTGTCGCTGAACCAGTAGCTAAAAAAATTCATGGCGCCGGCCAAGACCAACGCCATCACCGCGCCGTTGGGACCGCCAACCATCTGGCCAATCCAGACGACCAGCGCTGTCAACATCGCTAGGAGAATCGTGGTACGAAAACCGTTCATAGCCTTTACTCCTTTTCTGTCCGGTATCCTACGAAACGCTTAGTTTAAGTCAAGGTCGAATTTTACACACTATCAATCTGCGCATGGCCAAGCCTAATTTCAAGCCCCCTGTTTCCCAACGAAGCGGATTTGCCCTAATATCCCGTAGTTACCGAGGGAAGGAGTTCATCATGCAAGTTGGAGTCGTATTCCCGCAAACCGAAATCGGCGCTGATCCGTATTATGTAAAAGACTACGCCCAAGCCGCCGAGGAACTGGGCTTTTCTCATATCTTGGCCTACGACCACGTGGTCGGAGCCAACCCGGCGAGCCGGCCCAACTGGAAGGCGCCATACAGCCATTTAGACATGTTCCACGAGCCGTTGGTTCTGTTCGGCTATCTCGCCGGCGTGACCAAGAGAATCGAATTGTGCACCGGCATCGTCATCCTGCCGCAGCGTCAAACCGTCTTGGTCGCCAAGCAAGCCGCGGCACTGGATATCTTGAGCGGCGGCCGTCTGCGCTTCGGCATCGGCATCGGCTGGAACCCGGTGGAATATGAAGCCCTCGGGGAAGATTTCAAAAATCGCGGCCGCCGCTGCGAAGAGCAAATCGAAGTCATGCGCCAGCTCTGGACGAATCCAACTGTGACATTCGCCGGCCGCTGGCATCACATCACCGACGCCGGCATCAATCCCCTGCCGGTGCAAAGGCCGATCCCGATCTGGTTCGGCGGTAGCGACGAACGCGCGTTACGCCGGCTCGCGAGACTCGGTGACGGCTGGTTTCCGCTCGTCGGACCGGATGAAAAATGCCGGACAATGATCGACAAGATTCGCAATTACGCAATAGCAGCCGGACGCGACCCACAGGCCATCGGTATCGAAGGCCGCATCTCCTACGGTCAAGGTGCC
>JBGTCC010000344.1:0-5006 GCA_041749055.1 Thermodesulfobacteriota bacterium
CCTGGGCGCGCTGGTTGGCCAACTGGCGCATGTCGTCGTCGGTTGGTTTCGCGTGCTGCAGCATCAATTTTTCCATCTCGGCTACCGGCAAGTCCACTGCAAGACCGATCAGGTTGCGCGGTTTGGGAAAACTCTCTTCGCCGTAGGCGGCCTTCAAATACTTCGAATACTCGTCTTTGTCGAGCTGGATTTCGTCCACCGAGCGCTGTGCTTCGCCCCGGCGCACCAATTCGCGCAGTTTTTGCGCCTTGGCTTTGCGTTCGATGCCGACGCGCTTGAGTCCTTCGAGATCGCTCGCCGGATCGGCTCGGCCGGTCACCTCCAGTTTGATGGACGGACGGTTGTCGAGCGCCTTGGCCAAAGCGGCGATTTTTGTTCGCGCGGTTTCACTCAAGCCGGCGCGACCGCTGTCGAACTCGATGTAGCTCAGCTCTTCGCTACTGCCGCCGCTAAAGATCGCGCCGAGCAAGGCGAACGGCGCGGTGATCGCCTTGGTGAGAACGTTGGCGATGAGGCGCCAGACGATGCCGCCGATGCTGAACTGGGGATCGTCCAGCGAGCCGCTGATCGGCAATTCAATATCGATGACGCCATCGCGGTCTTTTAACAATGCCACGGCAAGCAACACCGGTAGTTTGGTCGCGTCTGGACTTTCGACTTTTTCGCCGAAAGTGAGCTGGTTTAAAATGATTTTGTTTTCGGCGGTCAACTTGCGATTCTCCAGTTTGTATTTGACGTTGAACGAAAGCTTGCCTTTTTCGATGCCGTAGCCGACGTAGCGCCCCGAGTAAGGACTCATCGGGCTCATCTCGATCTCCTTGGCATCGGCGACGATGTCGAGAAATAACTCTTTCGACAGTGGGTTGAACTTGCCTTTAATTTCGACCGGGGCAGCGTTATCGAGGCGGGCTTTGATGTCGATATCGCCGGGTGCTTCCGGTTTGAGCTCAGAAATCGTTCCCTGGACGCCGGTGAGATTGGCGTTGTAGTTGGGTTTGATGAACAGGTCGCTGAAATCAATATTGCCAGCGGTCAAATTGATCTTGCCGAATGTGATCGCTTTGTCTGGGCCGGCGGAGGGGGCAGCCGGCGGCTCGGACTTTTCCGGCGTTTTCTTCGCGGTTTGTTCCGGCGGCGCCGGCTCGGTTTTCTCTTCCTCGGCCTGCGGCGTGAGCTTCGACAAATTGATTTTGCCATCGGCGCCGAGAATCAGGCGGGAGTAAAACTCGCCGAGATTGATCTCGCCGATGTTCAACTTAAAAGGTTCGAGGCTGAACTGGATGGCGTTCAAGTTGAGGGATTTCCACTTGAGCAGTTCCTGAGAGTTGCCCTTTTCGATGGTGGCGAAGTCGGCGATATCGACACTGCCGTCGTAATTCACTTTTGCCGGACCGTCACCGCTGCCGTCGAACACCAGGTTGCCTTTGGTGCCGATCTGGCCGCCGGTGAGCAGAAAATTAACTTGATTCTCCAGATAGGGCTGGAATGGCAGCAGCTCGATGTTCTGCCCGTCGACGATGAATTTGGCGGAGGGCGGATTCGCCATCGCCGTGCCGGTGAGTAGCAGCGCGCCCTTGTCGTTGATCTTGGTGCGGATCGTCATTTTGGCGGGGCGGTTCTTAGCCGTGGTGAAATCGGCGCCGCGGATCGATAGATCGGAAAGGTTGAACTTCACCGGTGTCGCGGCGCCGCGGTCGTCGACATCGATGCGGAAACGGTCCAAGGCTGTGTGCTTGGCTTCGATCTTCCATTCGACTTCTGCATTTTGGGCTTGCGCGGCCGGCGGTAGTTTAGCTGTAGCCGGCGCGGGCTTGGCGATCTTGGAAAAGTTTATCTTGCCGTCTTTATCGCGCTGGAGGTAGCCGTTGCCGTCCTTGCCCTCGAGCAAACCGATGACCAGAGATTTTTTTGCGACGTCGACCGCAGCATCTTTGATCGCCAAGCTAGCCGCGCGCCATAGCGGTTCCGGCTGTCCGGCGAGCTCCAAACGGAAATTGCGCAGGTTGGCGTTTAAATTACTCAGCTTGATATCGGGCTGGTCGGCTTTGGCTTCGAAGCTGTATTGGCTCGAGAGGTCGAGGAATCCGTCCTTTACTTCGGCGGCCAGGGCGTCTCGATAATAGGGCGCCAGCGCTACAGCGCCCAGGGCTTGAATGTCGAGCTTGCCTTCGGCCAGGAGCGGCGTCAGTTGCACGGTGCCGCTGTGCGAGAATGTTTCTTTCAACGCGGTTGCAAATGACAGATCGACGGTGGCCTTCGTGCCGGCGTCGTTGTTTAGGCCAGTGATTTTGAGCTCGAGGTTGTCGAGCCGTGTCTTGTAGGGTCGCTGCGGTTGCTCGTCGATGAAGTGAACGGTTGCGCCCTCCAGAGCGATCTCTTCGACTTGGTAACCGAAGGGCTTGCCGTCGTCCTTTTTCGCCGGCACCGGCTGGTTACCGGATGGCGCTGCGACCAAATTTGCCAAATTGATCTCACCCTTGGGATCGCGGCTCACGTGGAGTTCAATGCCCTGGGACTTGATCGATGTGATCGTCACCTTACCCGCGAATACCCGAAAGGAGTCGATGGCGACATCGAAGTTGGGCAATTTGAGCAGCGGTGCCGCGTTGCTGTGCTGCATTTCCAAACCGTTCAAGTTGAGACTACCCGACAGCGCCAATACGGGAGTAGTTTTGGGCGCTGATTTAAAGCTTGCGTTGATCTTGCCGTTAAGCTGTCCTGAGGGGATTTTGAAATTTAGCTCCACCGGCGAGTATTCCAAAAACTTGGCGATCTCCAGCTTGTCGATTTTGATGCTCAGTGTGCTTTCAAGGGGGTCATTAAATGGCATGGTGGAGTCGCCAGCGAGATGGAACGGTGCGCCATCGATCACGGCGGAGAATTCTGGCTTCACCCGGATGTCGACGTGCGCCGGCAAGCTGGAGATAAAAGGGATGCCAATCTTTAGCGCCGTGACGGAGTGCTTGACTTGCTTGGGCCGGTCGTCAAAATCGATCTTGCCGTCGGTGATCTGAATGTTGTGGAGAGCGAAGCGCGCCGTCGGCCCCGGGGGGCCGGAGGTAAATTCGTCGATCAGGTCTTGGAAGCTATATTTGAGATCTGGATTGCGCACTAAATTGACATAGGGCTTGACAAAACGCAGCTCCTCGATCACCGGCGCCAGGCGGATCAGCGACTGCCACTCCAGGTTGACGAACAGCTCGTCGAAGGACAGCGCCGGCGTTTGACCCTCCTTTTCTTGCATCAGAAAGCCGCGCACCGCGACCGTGAGCGTGTAGGGGTTGATCTTGATCTGCTCGATGGTGACCGGGCGGTGCAACGTTTTCGATAGTTCGCTGGCGATCTTGCCGCGCAAAAGCGGCGGCGCAGCGAGACCAAGGAGCACACCGTAGGCGGCAACAAGCCCGGCGGACCAAAGAGCGATCTTAAGGATCCGCGAATGACGAACGATATGGGTGGCTTTTGTGCGTAGATCGTTTGGCTCAGACGCCATGGTGACCTTCGTGAGGATGAAATTGCAGCGATCTTATCGCAGGGGGTACGGCAAGTCTATCCACTATGCCGAACTAAAATTATCTTGTATTAGCCGCCGGTGTCGATGGTCTCCAACATGGCGATGTAAGCGGCCGACAGGTTCCAATGGCGCGCGCCCTCGAGGATCAAACGTTTGTATTCGGGATTGGGCGGCGGAACATTTTTCTCGATGGCGGCGACGTAAACCAATACTTGCAGCGGTTGACTGCCGTTGTCAGGCGCGTAAACCGACAAAAACTCGCGGTGGTAGCCATCTTCGAAGCCGTCCATGACGTCGAGATCGGCGTCGCTAACATCGTACACCGCGCCCCAGACTTCTCGGCCGGCGACCGCGCAGACGTTGGCGGTGCCGCAATCGCGCAGGCGCGAGTGGCGGGTTATGCCAAATTCATAGCCGGGTAGCTTGGCGACGGTGACGAACTTCGCCGAAGGGCAGCGCCGCTGTATCTGCGGCCAATGCAAATTCGATCCGTAAGCGAAATAGTACACGACAATCCCACCTCCCAATTAAACGCTCATGTTATTTAAAGATTCTGCCGCGCACAAGCTGCGGCAAATTCGCGGAAATCCTCGGCCCTGCGGCAGAGCGGCGCAGAATCTATGTCCGTTGCTTGCGTCTGTGGTGTTAAAAAAACGAAATCTTGGAAGCCGGCTATGCCAATGTCAAGTCTGTTGTCGAGCGCGAAATCTCGCGCACTTCGGTGCAAGGCTTGCTCGAGTAGATCAAGCAGCGCCGGTCCGAGAATCTCCGTGACTGCAGCCGAGCGTGGCCAAATCGCTCGACCAGCTGCAAACGGCCTGAGCTCAGTGATGCGCTCAGGCCGTTTGGGTTCGTCGTACAGATAACCTTGCGAGCTGTCATTTCGAGCGGAGCGAGATATCTTTACTTGTGCCAAGCCAACCAAGCGTTGACGATCTCAGCGCGGTTCGGTACTTAATCGTCTCATGACCAAACTCAAAATCACTTTAGCTCTAGGTTCCTATGACCGGCACGCGCCCTTGCTCGAGGGCTGCATTCAACACCCCGATATCGACATCGAATATATCGAGTGCGACCCGCAGCAGGGGCGCCATGAGCGGTTCCTGCAGCACTTCGAGTTCGATGCGGCGGAGTTATCATTCTCGTCGTACTGCATCGCCATCGATCAAGGCATGCCGGTGCATGCCGTGCCGGTCTTTCCGCGCCGGCAGTTCAGCCAGTCGCAGATGTATAAAAACGTCAACTGCGGCATCCAATCGCCGAAAGATTTGGTTGGTCAGCGCATCGGCTTGAGTGGCTATCAGAATACTCTAGGAGTGCGCGCCAAGGGCGACCTGACGCACTTTTACGGCGTCGATCGAAAGTCAGTGACCTGGATCACGCCCGGAAAAGAAGTCGTCGATGTCGACTTGCCCGCCGAATTGAAAATTGAAACTCGCGGCAGCATGGCCGAGATCGAGCAAGAGTTCGTCGACGGCAAGATTCAAGCGAT
>JBGTCC010000345.1:0-9264 GCA_041749055.1 Thermodesulfobacteriota bacterium
ACCACAAGGCTTGTAACTCTTCGAAATAGGAGTCCATCGCCGGCGCGTGAATGATCAGCAGACGCGACGGCGTGGTCACAGTATTGCCGAAAGTATGCGAGACGCCGCCGGGCACATGCACGAATGAACCGGGCCGGCCAAGAACTGTTTCGTCGCCGAGAAAAAATTCAATCTCGCCGTCGAGCACGTAGAATGCCTCTTCGCAATGGGTGTGAATATGCGGCGGCGGCTTCCTGCCGCCAGGTGGCAGGGTGCGTTCCATGAACGAGAACGCGCCGTTCGTGCTCGCGTGGGTCGCCTTGAAAAACATCGCGCTGCCGCGCGCGCTGAGCAACTTGCCTTCGCCGGCCTCAAAGAAGATCGCTTTGTCTCTCATATTCGCCTCCTATTTCGCCTGGCGTCGATGGGTCCCCAGTCAAATCCCCCTTACCACGCCGCCATCCACAGTCACACAAGTGCCGGTCATGTAACTCGAACACTCCGACGCGAGAAAGAGGATAAGATTAGCCACTTCCTCAGGCCGGCCGAGGCGACGGAGTGGAATGTCCTTGACCCGCGCCGCTCGTATTTCCTCAACGCTTTTCCCGGTTACTTCCGCTTCGCGCTGGCGATTGTAAACTTGCCGCGGGGTGTCGATGGAACCCGGCGCCACCGTCGTCACCAAGATCCCCTCAGCGCCATATTGCAGCGACATGGACTTGGTCCAGTTGATGACGGCGGCATTGTTTATTCCCACCGCCATCGCGGTATTGCTCGGCTCCCAGCCCGCCGTGCCGGCGACATTAACGATACGCCCCCAGCCGGCTTTCTGCAGGTGCGGAACCGCCTCGCGCGTCATGCGCAGATAGCCCAGCAGCTTTCTTTCCAACATCTGATGCCATTGACTGTCGTCAACATCGGCGAACTTCATCGCCGGCACGCTGCCGGCGTTATTGACCAGTATATGGATGGCGCCGAAGCGTTGCATCGTCGCTTCGACCAGGCGCTTGACGTCGTCCAATTGCTGCACATCGCAGGGCACAGCCAAAACTTCCGCGCCTGTTTCCCTGACGATGGCATCGCGCGCGTGAGTGAGAAGTTCTTCGCGGCGCGCACAAATGACGACCCGCGCGCCTTCCCGGGCCAGCGAACGAGCCGTAGCAAAACCGATCCCGTCGCTGGAGCCGGTCACGATGGCAACCTTGCCGCTCAGTCCTAAGTCCATTTAAATCCCTTTACTCTGTCAATTCTGCGCCCCAAGACTCGACATCTGCATTAAAAGAGTCTGTCCCTGAGGCACGACCATGAGTTGAATCTTGTCGGATAACTTTTGGATCATATCATGCTGGAGCAGCAACGGCGTCAGCGATGCTTAAAGTATTTGGCAACCTCGCTGTAAGGCACATCGCGGCTGAGTTTCATGCTTTTCTTGGTCTCGTCGACGATCACGGGCAGACCTTTGTCACAGACGTTGACGTCTTCATTGTCGACCCGGACGACACTGTCGTAAGTCGCCACGGTGGCTTCGCGATTGAGTTTCAGCCACTCGCTCAAGAACTGCACCGTGCCTTCGCGATTGGCGCGAATGTAGCGGTTGGCTTTGATCCCGGCGCGAATGACGCGCCTGATTTCATCGGGCTTGTCGTGAATTTTCTTCACGCCGGCGACCAAACCGGTTTCCTGCAAGACCATCACGTCGTCGGCCCGCGAGAGAATGTTGTAACCCCGTTTACGCGCCTCGAAATCCGACTCCTGGTCGCGCTAATTTCAATCTACTTCGGTCATAGATCGTGGCCGGCTGGCTAAATATCCTCAGTCTCTCTTCGCGCTTTCGCTGCCTTCCTCCGTCATTGGCTCCCTCCGGTCGCTTTCGCCCGGGCAATTTCCTCGGCGCTGTATCGATAGGCGCGGAATACGCGGTTGTTGAATCCGTTCGGTCCTTCGCCTAAATAGGGATTGACGTACTCCCAAACCAATTCACCTTCAGACGTGACCTCGAAGAAGCGGCCAAAGTCCCCTTCGCAAACCAGCGTGTTGCCGTTCGGCAAGCGCCGAGCGTTGGAAATCCGTGGGCTATAAAATTCGCATTCCCGCCTCTCCTGATACTTCCAAACGATTTGCTTAGTCGCCAAATCGACTTCGATAACGCGCGAAAAAGTCATGGTATGATCTAACCGGTGCGGACCGTTGTCGAACAGCAGCAAGTTGCCGTTCGGGAGGGGCATCGGCGCATGTTGACCGGAGAGCGGCGGCGCGCCGAGCTTCCAGATAACCTCACTGGTTTTCCGATCAATGATGATGACGGTGGAGATGTTACGAAAGCTTACGACGATGTCACCGTTCGCCATTTCGGCAAGACCGTTGGCATGGGTCCACGCTTCGCGCAGATCTTGCACCGCCGTGATGCCGTCCGTAACCGGGTCGAGGTGCTCCCATGTGCGCCAGTCCCAGACCACGCGGCCATCCGTCGTCATCTCGACCAGATAGTCCGCAAACATCCCGCCGTTGTGCTCGGTGCCGGGCCGGCCGCCTTTGACCTGCGAAACGAGATGCTGCGGCAACTGAGCCAAGCAGATCAGCAGGACATTGCCGTTGCGCAGCCGAATACCATCGTGGTGGTGATCGGGCTGGCGCACCTCCCAGAGAACTCGTCCGTTCCAATCCGCTTCGAGCACAACGCCGCCCTTCCAAGGCTGGCGGCTAATGAAGCGATCCGACTGTTCAATGATTTTTCCATTGTAAAACAAAGTGCCCCTTTCAGTGAGATAACCGGAGTTGCCGGGAGCGTACGGCATCTCCCAGGTGTGGGCCACATTCCCGTCGAGGTCGATCAGGTAAACTTTGCCACTGCCGCTTTGCGGCGCGAACAAAGTATAGCCCGAAAACGCTCGGTCGCGATCACAAGCCCGCAGGCCGACGCCCGCACGTTTGGCTTTAAACTGTTCCACAGTCGGCATCTGTCCTCCTCCTATCGGTCTTTAATGCCCAACTCCCGCTGCTTCGCGCAGCATCGAAAAATCCGCAACCTCGCTGACGGCCACCTCGCGAGTGGTTTTCGTGGCCTTACGCGATTCATCGAGCGCAATGCGCAGGCCGGCGTCGGAGACGCTGCCATCGTCTTTGAACGACTTCACCGAGCCGTCGTAGGTTGCCGTCGCCGTGTCCCGGTCGACTCTCATCCACGGCATCATGACCTGAATCGTGCCCTCGCGATTTTGCAGTATGTAGCGATTGCCCTTGATGCCGGCTCTGATCACGCGCTTGAGCTGCAGCGTAAAGGACGAAGAGTTGAATTCCCGAAAGCCGATGCGAATTTTCTCGGCGGCATGGAGAATCGAGGCAAAGAGAAAAACCACCAACGGAACAAACAAAAGTTTTATCGTCACACAGTTCCTTTCGTTCTTGAGCATACCGGCAGATAGAATCAGCAGGTTATTTTCCCGGCACCACGCCGCGCACCGCCCAGGCCTTAGCCTGAAGCGAGAACGGCCCATCCGGCCGGTCACCGACAATGTCCTTGTAAAGAATCTGCCGCAGAGTTTCACGCCGGTCATCCGCCAGCGCCATCACGTACGCTCCCGCGGGGCCCTGACCTTCGAGAAAGCGCTGCCAATATTCAGCAAACGACCCATAGCCACATGGCATGACCAAACTGGTAACGTCAACGTTAACCAGGCCGGCATCGTGCCAAAGCTCCGTGAGTTCGGCAGGAGAACTATAAGTGCCGGATCGCTTTGCCGCCGGCGTTACCTTTGAATCGATCGTAACCGCGACAATCCACATCCGATCGTTAAACTCATTGCCGCCGGTACCATCCCACATGGCGGTGGCAACCACACCGCCCGGCTTGGTCACCCGGCAGATCTCTTTCAAAGCTTTAGGAGTGTCGGGAATATGGTTGACGACCAAAAGCGACAAACAGCGATCGAACGTCGCATCCGGATAAGAAAGATTTTGCGCATCGCCCAGTTCGAATCTGACTCGATGATCGGCAATCTGCGCGCGGGCATATTCGATGAAGCCCTTGGAAGCGTCGATGCCGACGATCACCGCAGCTTTCGTCAGTCGCGCGATCGACAGCGATAGCGAGCCGGTGCCGCAACCGGCGTCGAGAACGCGGTCACCCTCGTTAACTCCGGCAAATTCGATCAATAGCGGGGCCAATTGCCGGCTCCAGCGCCCCATCTGCCGCTCGTAAGCTTCCGCGACTTCGAACATAAAGCCCGTCCAATTCGTTGTCGATACTAAGTTACAAAAAATTTCACTACGCCCGCTGACACGACCCTAATGGATCCTCCATGCAACTGGCTAAAACTCCATCAAGTCTTTAGCGATCAGCACTTGGCCGGAAAAGTATTTCTGCACCTCCTCGGCCCATGGCATGTAATCGTCAGAACCGACCCGTTGGCTCAAGTGCGACAGCACTACGGTCTTGACGTTGGCGAGTGTGGCCATTTTCCCAACAACGTCAAGGTTCATGTGACCTTGAGTAGCCTGTCGCATGATTCCCGCCTGCTCGTCAGTCGTCATGGCGTCCCAGCGGCCGTCCTTGATCATCGCTTGTTTCCGATCCTCGCACGAAGAGGTCTCGGTGACGAGGAGGTCGGTGCCTTTGGCAAGCTCAGCGACAGCATCACTGGGGCCAGTATCTCCCGTAAACACAATCACGCGATCAGGCGTTTCAAAACGATACGAATAGGACTTATGCTTGCCCGCCGCCGAACCTTTATGGAAAGCAAAGTGGCTATTTTCGGCGGCCGTCACCTTGATGTTGGTGTCCTGGTAAATCACCCCGGTGCCAACGTCATGACCGAAGAACACCTGGGCTATCGGTACCGTGCGTCCGCCATCGGCTATCCTGATCTCGGCACTTATAGTGAAATATTGCACCGCGGCCTTGACCAGCTCTTCGGTCCTGGGCGGGCCATAGACATGGATCGGCTTGGTGCGTTGGCGATCCCACGCCAAGGACATCAGCGTACCGAGACCCGCCGTGTGGTCGTCATGATGGTGCGTAATAAAAATCATTCCGATCTCTCGGACATCAATACCAGCCTCTGCCAGACGGCGTGCGGCGCCGTCGCCGGCATCAACGACATAATGCGCTCCGTTGACGGTCAGCAGATTGGACGATTGCGCCCGGTCCGGTCGCAGCGAAGGACCCGCCGCGGTGCCGAGCGTAACCAGTGATGATAGTTTTTGCATGTCCCCCTCCCTGTGTTAAATCCGTCGTGAACATCAAATTGGACGCTGTTGACGATATCTATGTCGCACGTTTTTGACATAAAGATTACGCTACACCGACACGCATTCCACCATACTCATCGCGGATGTTGCCCGAATGATTCTCGCGATTTGAACCCAGCCGCTGAAACTTAGCGGCATCCCGATAGACCCGCGTCGACCACACCCGTTAGACCTTTTCGCTAACAGCGAGCAAAGCAAAAAAGCACACATTTCAGGTTGGGAATTGCCTCGCGGTATTTCGTTCTCAGCGTTGCGTTCTCTTCTTACCATTCAAATCGCTGTTCGATTTCGACTCAACCGGTTCGTTGTTTAGCAAACTGCTTTACCGATTGGAGATCGTTTGCCCAGTCTCGCGCGGACCGGCACCAACCTTGTGTTTTTGGCCTCAGCTTGGCTCGCTGGCGCGCCGTGCCGACGCGGATGTTGAACACTTGCGGGTCGTTCACCGCCGCCGAATAGATCGGCGTGCCACACTCCGGACAGAACGCCTGGGCGCGTTTAGCGCCACTTTCGGCAGTCTTTACATAAATCTTCGGTTGGCCGTCTATTTGAAAGGCTTCCTTGGTTGCAGCTACACTGACTCGAAAGGCGGTACCCGTGAGGGTCTGGCAATCCGTGCAATGGCATATGCCAACCTGTTCCGGATCGATTTCCGCGCTATAAGTGATCTTCCCGCAATGGCACCCACCGTCGATCTTCATATCCGTCTCCTCGCTAATAGTGCTGACCGAGCCTGACTTTTCAAACGTTGCACAAAGCCTATTCGAGAAAATCCACCGCGGCAAGCAACCAAGAACATCCGAGCAGCGACTTTATGACAAGCCCCCCTCGTTAAGCCGGACCAAGAGAAACATTAACATTGCCATCGCCGTCATATGCCATTTCCGCCTAACCGTTGACGACGAGCAATGTGCGGCGAGAGTGTGCGCTTGCCGCCTACCCCCCGTTGGAGAATAATTGGCTGAATGAGAGGGTGAGAAGGCCGTTCTTTCCAACTTCACTATTGACAACCTGGGCTGCGTTCATTATCAATTAGCGTCGCTTACCGACAGCAGGCCCGACAGCCCCCATTGTTAATTTCGCACGGAGTGCTAAGCCAAATGCCACGAACCAAAAAAAAATCCGCGGGACGGCCAGCCAAGGATCGTTCTCACGACTATATCGATGACGGCACCCATGACGAGTCCGACGATGAAGATTTACCAAGTGACGAAGCCGGCCGGCGCAAGATAAAGAAAAATTACGAAGAGCTGCTCGGCATTCGCATCGACAAGCTGCGCGGCCGGGTGCTCAACCGCGAGAAGATCAACAAGAGCATCGACGGTCTATATTTCATCTGCTTCGAATGCAAGAAAATCAGCCACAACCTCGATGACGGCTGGATGGAAGAAGCTGTGACGCTCAACAACTTCTGCGGCGCCTGCGCCAAAGCCAAAGGCATCAAAAGCAACGCCGCCTAATGCGGCATACCGATCCGCTGTAAAACTTCACGAAGCTCCTTCGCTAGCTCTGCATCGATAGAAAAAAGCTGACTACTCGCCGGGTGGCGCAAGGTTAGGCTACGGGCGTGCAGGAAATGACGCGCCAAGCCGAAACTCTCCGGATAGTCCGCGCCGTATAGACTATCGCCGACGATCGGATAGCCGTTCGAGGAAAGATGCACGCGAATCTGGTGCGTCACGCCGGTTTCCATCTCGACGATCAGCAAGCTTAGGCCACCGGCAGTGGCAACGACATGATAATGGGTCGTCGCCCGCCAAATCCGCCGGTCGGTGCTCCGCTCGGGATGCTGCACCGCGACCATGCGGCGCCGGTCGCCGCGATCATGGGCCAGCGCCAGCTCAATGGTGCCGCGCTCGATCGGTTGCCCCCACACCAGGGCAAGATAGGTTTTCTTGATCTCCCGGCGGCGAAACTGTTCGCGCAGCTGATCGAAGACGGCTTGAGTCTTGGCCACGAGCACTACCCCTGAAGTCTCGATGTCGAGCCGATGCACGAGTCCAGGCTCCCACCGGCTCGTGCCGATATTGAGTAGTCCGGGCCGTTGGGCGGCAAGAAAATTCGCCAGCGTAGCGCCATCACGTCCGGAAAAGCCATGGGTCGCCACACCGGCCGGCTTGTCGACCGCGAGCAGCGAGTCGTCCTCGTAAATAATCGGAATTTCCAATTGCCGCGCCGGCGGGGGCGCCTCGGACAGCAAATCCGCCGGCCCGACGAATGAAAGCCGATCGCCGCCGTTGAGGCAATCGCCCTTTCGCGCGACTCTACCGTTGACTAGAAAAAATTTCTCGGCGATGGCTCGATGAACTTCCTGGCGCGATAAGTGGGGCAAGCATTGGCGCAAGAAGCCGTCTAGCCGGACCGCCTGCAGATCATCGGGCACAAGCCAATTCTTGTTTTCATCTTGGCCATTCACTTGATCGACCATCACGGCTACCGTACACTAACCGGCGTCCTCATCAACTCACAGACAAATGGAAAAACACTGCTTTAATGTGATCATAGCCGGCGGCAAAGGCACACGCTTCTGGCCACTGAGCCGCGCGCAACGACCTAAACAGTTGTTAAAAATCTTGAGCCGCAAAAGCTTGATCGACGAAACCGCCGAGCGCGTCTACGGCCTCAGCGGCCGCGCGCGGACCTTGGTCGTCACCGTCGCTGAGCAAGTTGGCGCGCTAAAAAAAGAACTCAAGGGTTTACCGAAAAACAGTTTTCTCGCCGAACCCATGGGCAAAAACACCGCGCCGTGCATCGGCCTGGCCGCGCTGGAAGTCATGGGCCGCGATCCCAACGCAGTAATGATCGTCCTCCCCGCCGACCATTGGGTTACCGACGTGAAAGGCTTCCAACGCACTCTCAAATCGGCCGTCGAGTTAGCGAAACAACACGAACGGCTGGTCACCATCGGCATTCGCCCCGATTATCCTGAAACCGGCTATGGCTACATCATGAAGAGCGGCAAACTTGCCGCTTCTCGCGGCGCTTTCCAAGTCAAAAGATTTATCGAAAAGCCCAACGAAGCGGCGGCGAAAAAATTAATTCGCCAAGGCTCGCTGTGGAATAGCGGCATCTTTGTTTGGAAAGCATCCTTGGTGCTGGATCTGTTGAATCGCTATCAGCCGGAAATCGGCGCGGCGCTTAGCCGGATCGGTAAAGCTGCCGCGGGAAAAACCATTGCCAACCCGAGCCCGGCACTGCGTCGCACGATCGGGCGCGAATATGGCAAGATGGCGAGCATCTCCATCGACTTCGCGGTTTTGGAAAAGGCCAGCGCCGAAGGTAAAGTCCTCACCGTCGAAGCCAACTTCGGTTGGAGCGATGTCGGCAGCTGGTCGGCGGTGCATCGCATGATGGACAAAGACGTTCACGGCAACGCCGGCAACGGCCGCTGGTTGCAGATCGGCGCGAGAAACTGCCTGATTCACTCCCCCGATCGGTTAGTCGTGCTGTTGGGCATCGACAATGCCGTCGTCGTCGATACCCCCGACGCCATCCTGGTCGGCGACCTTAACCGCTCCCAGGAAGTGCGCGATATCGTCGCCGAGCTGCAGCGCCAAGGCATGGGCAGCTACACTATCAAATAACTCGGATTCGAAACTGCCTCCCGCAAAGGCGCAAAGACGCCAAGTTCGGAGGGGAAAGAAAACTTTCTTACGAATGACTTCATCCTAATTCTCCGGCCTTTGCGGACTTGGCGTCTTTGCGGGAGATATTCCGAGTTTTTCTTACGATTGCGGCGACGCCGCGCTGTTATTTTCGTGGTGAACACCTCTTCCCAATGACCTATTAAGAACTGAACCCATGGACAGCAACTATCGCAGAGGCCTATTGGCCGCCGACGAACCGGTTATCTTGCTCGACCGCAAAGACCGGGAATATCTCTCGCGCCTCGATCAGCGCCGGCCGATCGCGATCCGCGGCGGCAAGATCGCCGTTGAGGATATCATCGGCCACGACGAAGGCATCGTCGTGCGCTCGTCGGTGAACGAACCGTTTCTGGTGTTCCGCCCGAGTTTGCCGCAACTGATTCCCAACCTG
>JBGTCC010000346.1:0-3005 GCA_041749055.1 Thermodesulfobacteriota bacterium
GTCGATATCGCCCAAGTCGGCGTCAACGCCGTCGACATCCTCGACCCGAAAAATCCATGACGCTTCACCGGCATGGAAGGCTACAAATAGGCGATCGATGATTTCGGCACTTGGCAGGAGGGCTGATAGCCAATAGACCTCTAGCTTTATGCAATTTTTTTAGTAGAGTAGCCCGCGCAGTACTAATACTAAGGAGATCAGTAATGAAAAGCAAAATTTTTCACTGGCTGGTACTTGGCAGTTTGCTCATCGGCGTTACGGCTCATGCCCAGGCCCCGTTTTATCAGGGCAAGACCGTCCGCGTGATCGTTGGCACGCCGCCGGGAAATCTCTATGACCTTTGGGCGCGGCTGACCGTCGAGCACATGGGCAAACATCTTCCCGGCAATCCAAACTTCATCGTTCAGAACATGCCCGGCGCCGGCCATGTCGTGGCGGTAAATTACCTTTACACCCAAGCGAAACCGGACGGTCTGACGATTATCGGATCGGTGATACCATCGCTGTATCTTAACCAGTTGCTCGGCCGCCCCGAGATTCAGTTCGAATGGTCAAAGTTTAGCTGGATCGGCTCGCCGGCGCGAGGCGCAAGCCAAATGTACATGCGCTCGGACACCCCTTACAAAACCATAGAGGATATCCGCAGCGCCAAGGAGCCGCCCAAATGCGGCGCCACAGGAGTGACCGGACCGGACTCTTATTTGCCCAAACTTTTACAGGAGACCGTCGGCGCCAAGTTCAATATCGTCACCGGCTACCCCGGCGGCACCGATATCGACCTCGGCGTCGAACGGGGCGAAATTCACTGCCGGGCCTTCACCATTGAGGCTTTCTTCGGCCGCGAGCCCTATCATACCTGGCGCAAGAACAACTTTGTCCATCATATTTTCCAGACCAGCAACAAGCGCGACGCGCGCCTGCCGCAAACTCCGACGTTACTCGAGCTCATGGACAAGTACAAAACCTCCCCATCGGGCCGCGGGCTGGCTACCGTACTCGTCGGCGCCGACGGCATGGGCCGACCGATGTTCGGCCCGCCGGCTATGCCAGCCGACCGTTTGCAGATGTTGCGCGATGCCTATGCGAAAACCATGGAAGACGAGACCTTTCGCGCCGAAGTGAAACGGCGCAATTACGAGTTCGATCCGGTCGGAGGCGAGGAACTCCAGGGGTTGTCGAAGGAATTGACCAGCCAGCCGCCGGAGGTCGTTCAGCAACTGAAAAAAATATTGAGCAAATAATCACTCCGGAAATGCGTTGAACAAGAGGAGGTGAGCATGTCAAGGAACAAGCCCGATAGGTTGGTACTGCCAACGATCCTGCTTCTCTGCCAATTGTTAGTTGCCCCAGCTTTCGCCCAAGCGCCGTTTTTCCAAGGCAAAACCATCACCATCGTCCAAGGCCGCGATCCCGGCGGCACCGGCGACCTGCGCGTGCGCTCGCTGGTGCCGTTTCTGCAGAAATATATTCCGGGCAGTCCGACCATCATCATGGAGTTCATGCCCGGCGGCGGCAGCCGCAAGGCTGCCAATCACGTGTTTCGCTCGTCCCGTCCCGACGGCCTGACCATCGGCAACTTTAGCTCGGCCATGGTGTCCCTCGCTATACTCGGAGAATCCGGCATCTTATACGATATCGACAAGTTCCATTACCTGGGCTCGCCGTACAGCACCTACCATTCGGTGTTTGTCACCCGCAAAGACGCCGGCTTCGACACCCTCGATAAGTTGCGCGCCGCCACCGGAGTCAAAATCGGCGGCCAGTCCGTTGGATTTTCCACCTACAATGAAGGGCGTCTTTTCGTCTACATGCTCGGCCTCAAGGAGGCGCTGTTTATCGCCGCCTTCGGCGGCGCCGAGCTCGATCCGGCGATGATGCGCGGTGAGATCGACGGCCGCGCCACCGGCCCGGACACCATCCTGCAACGCAACCGCGATTGGCTCGACAAGGGTTTGGTAAACATTCATGCGATCATGGAAACACCCAGAGGCGACAAGCATCCCCATCCAGCCTTCGCCAAGCTTCCCGAGCTCGAGACCCTCGCGAAGAATGACCGCGAACGTAAGATGCTGGCCTTGCAGCGCGGTTTCCGGGTCACCGGCACGCCGTTCGTGCTGCCGCCAGGGACCCCGAAGGATCGCGTCGAGATTCTCCAAACGGCTTTTCGCAAGACCTATCTGGATCCGGATTTCGCCAAAGAATATCGGAAACTGACCGCTGACGACCCTTCGCCCCTGCTGCCGGAAAATCACGAGAAGGCGATCAGAGAAGTGCCGCGCGACCCGGATGCGATTGAACTGTTCAAAATAATCGCGGGGCCGAAGAAGCTGCCACCGCGGTGAACTTTGAAAGGTTCAAAACGTTCAAGCCGTTCAACCGCTTCGCTCCGTTCAATCCCCCACCTTTCTTCGAAGCGGTCGCGAATGCCTTCCTCCCCGCGACGCGGGGGAGGATCAAGGAGGGGGATTGAGCGTTTTGAACGGCTGTAACGATTGGCTGCCGGGGCGGTAAGGTAAACGATGCTAAAGAACTTCGTTCTCCTTGCCTGCATTTTATCGTCGTTGAGTTCCGCCCGCGCCCAAACTCCCTTTTACGAGGGCAAAACCGTGCGTATCCTTGTCGGTTTCTCGCCCGGCGGCTCCTATGATTTATGGGCCAGACTGATCGCCACTCATATGGGCAAGTATATCCCAGGCAACCCTACGTTCGTGGTGCAAAATATGACCGGTGGCGGCTCGATGGTGGCCGCCAATTACGTGCATAACGTAGCTAAGCCGGACGGTTTGACCTTCGCCGTGGTGACTCCCAGCCTCTACACCGAACAATTATTAGGGCGCAAAGAAGTTCAGTATGACTGGTTCAAACTGTCCTATGTGGGCTCGCCGGAGCGAACCGCGCGGATCTTCTATATTCGCTCGGATACCCCATACAAGACGGTGGAGGACTTGCGCGCCGCAGTGGAGCCAGCGAAATGCGGCGTGACGGGTGTTGGCACCGCGAGTTAT
>JBGTCC010000347.1:0-4405 GCA_041749055.1 Thermodesulfobacteriota bacterium
ATTCTGACTGCCCTGGCGGTCGGCGTACCGGCCGGCTTTCTCTTCGCCTGGCTGCACACGCCGATACCCTGGATGTTGGGACCGATGATCGCGGTGGCGTGCCTGAACCTGATGGGCGTGACCATGCACCCGCCGCCCTACGCCCGCCAGTTGGGCCAGGTCATTCTGGGCTCGGCGGTATCGTTGTACTTCACGCCGCCGGTGGTCGCCGCCCTCGCCGGCAATCTCCCGGCGGTATTGGCCGCCACCGTCGCGGTATTTATCGTCGGCATCTTCGGCGCCCTGACCTTGAGCAAAGCTTCCGGCGTCGACTGGAAGTCGACCTTCTTCGCCTCGATCCCCGGCGGCGCCATGGCCATGGCGGTGCTCGCCGACCGCTACGGCGCGCAAATGTCGCCAGTGGCGGTGGCGCACAGTCTGCGCGTCTCGGTGGTCGTCATCGTCATTCCGTTTGTCCTAACCTACAGCGGCATTCCCTTGGAAGCCGCCGCCTACAAGCCGGACTTACCGTTGTTCCCCGCGATCTTGGCGGTCTGGTTAGTGGTCAGTGGCGTCTTAGGCGAGATGTCCGAAAGATTTCATTTTCACAATGGCTGCCTGTTGGTGCCGATATTTTTCGGCGCGGCATTGACCATGGGCGGCGTTGAATTATCGTCCGTGCCGCACTCGCTCACCGACTTCGCCCAGCTGATGTTTGGCTTGGTCCTGGGCGCGCGCTACGAACGAGCCTTTTTCGCGCGCCACAGACTGTTCATTCCGTTCGCCCTGCTCAATTCACTCTTCATCCTGGTCGCCTCGGCGATTGCCGGCGCCGCCCTCGCCTGGGCCTTCGACCTGCCGATCGCGACCATGATCATAGCCACTTCCCCCGGCGGCCTGGCCGAGATGACGATTACCGCCCAGGCGCTGCATATCAGCGTGCCGCTGGTGGTGGCGTTTCACCTATTTCGCGTGGTGGTCGTCAACATGGGCACGCAACATATTTTCGTTGCGGTGTCGCGCCTAGTGAGCCGCCTGCCAACCGACGGCGAACCCGCACCAAGCCGCGACCGCTGAATTCGTCACTGAGTTCCGCCCAAGATTCTTTTTTAAGTGAACTATTAAGTGAACTATGAAGAGTACAAAACCAGCAAGGGACAACCCTCTACACGTAACCTCAAATTAGCCAACGGTCGAGCAACTTGAGGGGCCCCGCCAATAAAATCCCTTCAGCATCGTTTAGGGGAACGTCCGCCTATAAGAAGTAGGCCAACGATCATTTCTAGTTCTAGAGTCTTGTCACTGCTCATAAGTTCATCGTCTGCTTGCCACTATTTAAGGCACCTCGGATGACAATAAAAAATTGATAGGGAAATCGTTGCGACCACCGTGAAGAATCGCATGAATCCTTCAAAATAGTTGGTGTCGCAGTTGCGTTGGCTGTGGCGATGTGGACAGAATCTATATGCTAATCAGTTCCAAAATCCGCGATTGAATCAATCGACCTCGGGATTTACGTTTTTCCCCGACGGCTTGTTCGATCAGGACACGGGTGATCAGTGAAAACTTGAGCGCGGGTTCGATACTCTGGTCAAGTGAGTGCGGTCCCTGCTGATTTCCTGTAGCAATTTGCTTTTATCGGATACGCCGTTAGTCGCACTAATCATTTTTTGCTTCAATTGCCGGAGCAGATAATCGTGAAAGTTTCTTGACGGCAAGTGCTAGAAGAAACTGCGGACCGCCGTTTGTTTCTCATATTTGGAACAGCCACTATGGTGCCAAATTCATGGGTGCATCAAGTGCGGAAAATTATCAACGCATCGGCTGCGTCTGATATTGACTGATCGCTGAAGGGTTTTGCCTTCTGCATCGGCACTAGGATTTCATCCTGCCGCTGCCGTCTCGTCTGCTCCACGCCAGATTTCGCTGGCACTGAAACGCAAGCCCGCATCACAGAAATCGAGAATTCAGATATATGTCAGGCGAATCGGGGCGCCGCATCGAAATAAAATTTTACTTTGGCGCGCTCCGTTGGGTTGCAAAAGTATGTCCACGCGATCGTGGCATATTCATTGCTTCGATCATTGCGTGGCCAAGCATCACAAATATTCCCCCGGATACTATCGTGGACATTTTCAACTTTGACGCACTGACTGCGGCGCGAACCTTCAAATCGCTGGATAAGCGCAAAGGTATTCGCATCGCACTGCAATACGTGCTGCTCCTGCTGGCAACATGTATCTGCAACATACCAACCCTCGCTCAAGCGAACGGTCGATTCCAATTTGACGATGTCGCGGCATTGGCAAAGAAAAATGCCGCCGAAGCGTTTCGTGCGCCGCAATCTATTCCTGAGTTTTTGCGAACGCTGTCCTACGATAATTATCGCGACATTCGCTTCGACACCAAGCGCTCATGGTGGCGTGATGGCGGCAATTTTCAAGTTCAGTTCATTCATCCCGGGCTGTTTTACGGTCACGCGGTGAAAATGAATACCGTCGAAGGCGGAGTGGTGCGGCCGGCGAGCTTTTCGCCTGAACAATTTACCTACGGCAGAAATAAGTTTACCGATAAGATCCCAGCCGATCTTGGCTTTGCCGGTTTCCGGGTCACCTATCCATTTTATCCGAAGAGTGAATTTAATCATGTGGTCGTCTTCGCCGGTGCAAGCTACTTCAGAGCGGTGGCAAAAGGCCAAGTGTTCGGCTTATCCGCGCGCGGCTTGGCGATCGACACCGGCTTGCCGACAGGAGAAGAATTTCCATATTTCAAGGAGTTTTGGTTGGAGCGACCGGCGCGCGACGCGCGCCAAACAACGCTCTACGCGTTGCTCGATAGCGCGAGCGTCACGGGTGCATATTCATTTGTGATCCAACCGGGAGAGCAGACCGTTGTGACGGTGCGCATGCGGCTGTTTCTACGCAAACCGGTGAAGGAGCTCGGCATCGCGCCGCTTACAAGTATGTTTCTTTACGGCGAGGACAAACCTCGGCCAGCAGATGACTGGCGACCAGAAGTGCACGATTCGGACGGGTTGCTGGTGCATTCCAGTGCGGGCGAGTGGCTCTGGCGCCCGCTGGGCAATCCTGAAAAACTTCGCGTCAGTTATTTCGAATTCGACAACCCGCGCGGCTTCGGACTGCTGCAGCGCGATCGGCGGTTGCAAAATTATGAAGACTTGGAAACGCGGCAAGAATTACGCCCTAACGCCTGGATCACCCCCATCGGCAATTGGGGCAAAGGACAGGTAAAGTTGGTCGAGATTCCGAGCCGCAAAGAGGCTAATGATAATATCGTCGCGTACTGGCTGCCACGCGCGGCGCCGCCGGTCGGCCAGGCCCTCGACTTCGCTTATCGAATCGACTTTCAAAGCAATGATCCGGTTGACGTCAACGCCGGGCGGGTGACCGCCATGCGCATCGGCGTCGGCGACAAAGAAGAATGGAAGAGATTCGTTATCGATTTTGAAGGGCAAAAACTTCGTTCTCTGGGCAATGCTACTTCCGTCAAAGCGATTATCGACGTAGGGACCGATGGCCAGCTCGTTCAACAGAGCGTATCGCGGAACCCAGTGAACGGCGGCTGGCGCGTGAGTTTTCAGGTTAAGCCACCGAAGGGAAAGCCGTTGGAGTTGCGCGCTTTTCTGCAGCACGGTAATCGCGCGGTCAGCGAAACTTGGAGCTACCAACTCGAGTCATGAGCGAATCTAGCTATCACCCAGCGCCAAGGTCACAGAGCGCGTCGGCCGGCGGCCCTGACTTCGATCCCGCCGCTCAACTAGACCCGCCCAGGGTGCGACGCCGCGCTGCGCAGAAGCATCGCGCCAATCAAATGTGCTGCCAATTTAATAACCATTGGCGGGACTGTCCGAGCCGGTTCGCCACACCAGAGATCCGACGCATTTCCATGGTGCCAAGCAAGAGCGAACTCGGCCCATGGCGCCGTCTAATGGCTAAATTGGCTAACGCTCCAGAACACAAGCAAATACGGTCTTCGGCTGTTGAGTCAGTCGGCAGTGACGTAGCGGCGGGTGCGGAAATTCAGATCGGGTGGCGGCGCGCGGTAAAACACCGGCGCATTGCCCTCGCGCTCATCGTGTTCGCGCAGACGGTGCTTGCAAGTTGGTCCTTGGCGCGAACATTTTCCAGCCCGGAGTTGAGCGCTTTACAGATTGCCATCATCGTGAACTTTTCAGTTCTGTTTTCATGGATATCTTTTTCCTTCTGGAGCAACATCGCCGGTTTCTGGACGCTCTGGCGTGGCGGTGGCGTTTGCCCCGTGGCTGAAGAGGCCAGACGCTGTGCCGATCAGCCCTTGCATACCCATACCGCGCTGCTAATGCCCATTTGCAATGAAGATGTCAGCCGCTGCCTTGCGGGGATTGAGGCGATATATTTATCGCTTGCCGAGACCGGCGAGCTGGATC
>JBGTCC010000348.1:0-6611 GCA_041749055.1 Thermodesulfobacteriota bacterium
ATCTGGCGCTGTTTCGCATTCCCGCTTTTACCCTTGGCAACATGGCGCGCTGGATCAGTTTTATCACCATGAGCGTGAGCATCTTGCTGATGCCTTTTTACTTGCAGTTCGCGCTCGGTCTCGATCCGTTGCGCGCCGGATTCCTCGTCGCCCCGACACCTTTGGCGATGGCGCTTTTGGCGCCGCTTACCGGTTGGATGTCGGAGCGGTTTGCCGCCGAACGGCTCTGCGCCGCGGGATTGGCGGTGAGCGGCAGCGCTTTCCTGCTCATGAGTTTCCTCTCGCCCATGTCCACGTCGGCGGACATCGTCGTTTGTCTCGGACTGATCGGCATCGGCATGGGCCTTTTTCAAACGCCCAATAACAATTTACTTATGACTTCGGTGCCGCGCCACCGTCTCGGTGTCGGTTCGGCGTTTCTGTCGATCGTGCGCAGCTTGGGTTACTCCATAGGCGCGGCGCTGGCGACGACGATCGTCGGCGCGCAGCTGACGGCCGCCGGCATCTCGTCGTTACAAATCTGCGCCAAGCAGCTGGGGACGGATGGCAGTAATATCGGCCTGGCCGCCTTCATGCGCGGCTTTCAATTCGCGTGTCTGACGGCCGCGGTGCTATGCATTCTCGGCGCGCTCATCAGCGCGGTGCGGGTGTCGCGGGAAGCGCGCTAAGGGTCGCGCGTGGTGAAAAGCTTGATGCGCGCATAGCTGCGTCCCGTGATTGGCTGTGAGATTTGCGCAAGCTGTCGCAGCAATACGAAGAACAGCCCCGTCAGAATTATTTCCAATAGTAGCGGGATCAATTTGAGATTGGCGAATGCCAACATTGGCGCCAGAAACCCGCTGACGCAAACCCAGCCAAGAGCGGCGAGCCAGCGCAGCTCTTGGCGGCCAGCCCAGGGCCCGGACTTGGTCAGGAGCATCGCACCGGCGGGCACCAGCACGCAAAGGTCGTAATAGAGCAAATGGGGCAGAGTAATCGCCGACAAGCAAATGCCAATAATCAAGGCGATGGCCAGGCCGGGTAAATGATCCAATTGTGATTCGGCAATTTTAATCGTGTAGCAAAAGCCAGCGAACCAGAGCATGGCAGCGCCAATATAGAGCGGCCATTTCAACGCGGCGCGTTGCGCTACAGGGAATAGAATCATCAGGTTGGCTGGCAGACCGGTGATGAGATGGCTGGGAATGCCTTGTTGGCCGCTCGAATACATGGCGTCGCTTACCTGGTGGCTGAGCAGCCATTGCCAAGTCAACGCCGGGCCAAATACGACTAGGGTTATTAGCAAGAGTCCGATGACGCCGAGACTCATGCCGAAAAAAGCGCGATGGCGCCGGCTGAATAACAGCACCAGCGAGACGAACGCCGCGGCGAGAAAGTATTGCGGCTTGAGCAGCAGAATCGACCAGATCACACCCGCCAGCAGCGGCCGATTCTTCACTAACATGCTGAAACCCAGGCACAACGGCAGCAAGCCAAAGGTCAGCCCCAATTGGCCAGCCCACAGGGTGAGAAAGATCGGCAGGAATAGGAACGCCAAAAAAAACATTTCACCGGTCTTCGCACCCGTGAGTGCTGCGAGTTCGCGGCAGCACCAGAGCAGCGCCAGCGCTGAAATCCCTTGCCACAGCAGCAACGAAAGGTTGGGATTTAACCCGCCGAAGGGGGCGAAAAAACCGGCGACCAGCGGAATGTACATGTAGGCGCCCGTGGAGTCTTTGGGCAGCGTGGGAAGATACTCATGGGCGGCTTTGTCGAACCGCGAGTTGACGAAAGTCTTGGCGCCGGGATCGGGATAAAGTTCGCTCGCCCGGCCATCGCTCACCAGACGGCCGGCGACATGAAACGTCATGATGAAGTCGGACTCGTGAAACTTTTCGGGCTGAGAGAATAAATTGTTGTCGACGAGAAAGATGCAGACCGCTAGGGTGAACGCCGTAGCCAGGAACACCACGGTGCGGTATGAGGTGGAGGCGGTTGACCGGTCTGGCATCCTGGGCGTCTAAGGAATTCCTGCCGAAATCTTAGGTTCAGTTTTGGCCCATGCCAAGACGGCCGACGAAAGGCAATTTGAGCGCCGGCTTATAGAAATCGATGCCGAAGGTGAGTCCTAGAAGATTCAGCTCGAATCCTTCTTCCCGGGCCATGGTCACGCCGAGGACGCCGAGCAAGGAGAGCTGGTAACCCGTGCCGCTCGGGGTGCGATCGATCATTGAGCCGTTGATCGGATAGTCTTTGCCGATGGCGGTGGAGGGCAGATCCATGCGCAGTTCAGGTACCGCGCGGCCGATGAAAGCGACGAAGGTATTGCTATTGGGTCCGGGCCAGACCGAGTATTCGTGGGGATAAGGATAGTTGGCGATTGCCTCGGTGATCTTCGGGATCGCATTGGCGGCGGCGTCGCCGCGCAGATCGGCGATCAACGTCGGAGCGTTACCGAACCAACGGGCGTCCGGGATGGCCGGCGCTGAGAACACCGCGGGTAGATCGCGATAAATCCGCCAGCCAATGACCTGATGCACGTTATACTCTGTGGCGTTTGCCGGTTTGGTGGCGACCCAGGTGTGGACGCCGAAAATGCCGCGCCAATTGAGCGCGCGGGCGAAATAGACTTGCACCACCGCTTCCGGGGTCGACTCTGCGCGCGGCGCAATGCCAGCACTGGAGCGGTCCGCGGTGCGAAAGTCACGTCCCTGCGGCGCTTGACCGGAGAGCACGGTATAAAGCGGCAGGGCGACAAAGATCAGCAAGCAGATGATTAGCATTCGCGGTCGCATGGTTCCTGAACGTGGCGCGAAGTATAGCGGATAGACGCTGTGAACACCATCACAGCTATTTTGTCGCAGGGTGTCGGGAGATGGTATTTCCCTGAGCCGGAAATAACGAAATTCCCGCCGGCAATTTCGCTTCGTCCGGCAATTCGGTTGAATGTCGCGGCGGTTCGGGCGATGATGCCGGCACCGGCAGAAAAGTGATGGCAACACAGTTTCGTATCGGTCATGGTTTCGACGTGCACCGCTTCCGCCGCGGCCGAAAATTGATCCTTGGCGGCGTCGAGATTCCGTCGCCGGTCGGTTTGCTTGGCCATTCCGATGCCGATGTGGTGTTGCACGCGCTGATCAATGCTTTGTTGGGCGCCATGGGCGAAGGGGATATCGGCAGCCATTTCCCCGACACCGATCGCCGTTATGAGGGGATTGCCAGCGCCAAGCTACTTGCCGAGGTGCTGGCGATCATGCGGCGCAAGCGTTTTAAGATTGTCAATGTCGATGTGACTTTGGTGGCGCAGCGGCCCAAACTGTCGCCGCACTATCCAGCCATGCGCAAGAGCGTTGCCGGCCTGCTCAAACTCGCCGTAAGCGAGGTTAGCATCAAGGCCGCCACCACCGAGAAGCTCGGTTGGCTCGGCAAAGGGCAGGGAATGGCGGGCACTGCGGTGATTTTGCTCGGTCGTTAACGCTACAAGAAGGGCCAAATTGTTGACAATTAATAAATTCTATAATAATCAACAATCCTAATCTCAGGTGACATCCGATACTCCCAATCTAGCGCCGGAAGCGCGCGAACAAGAGATCGAAAGGTTGGCTCAAGAGCTTGGCCGTCTGATTCAGGGCGCCGACCCTGAGCGGCGCCATGATCTCAAGGAGTTGGCCATCGCGCTGATGCGCGAGGAGTTCATCCACAAGGCTGAACCGGCACCTGGCGGGGGGGCGACACCGGCGCCTTTCAATCCACTGGGAGCCGGAGTCCTGTTGTTCTTCCTGGGCGGCGGCTTGTCGTTCGTTTTCGGCCCGGTAGGACTGCTGCTGATGTTAGTCGGCGTAACTTTTGGGATTTGGGGTGCATTGATCAGCTGGTTTAAGAAAGCGAAATAGTTATGGCAGAAGCGGAAAAGAAAAAGGGCGGCATTTGGTCACGGCGGGATTTCTTCACGCGCTTGGGCTGGGGCGGGTTTGGCATATTTGGCGGCTTGAGTCTTCTCGGTTTTCTCCGCTCGGCGTTCCCCCGGGTGCTGTTTCAACCGCCGGCAACGTTTAAAGCCGGCTTTCCATCTGATTATGCCCTTGGCGAAGTGAGTGAGAAGTATAAACAAGACCAGCGGGTTTGGATCGTCCGCGAAGAGACCGGCGTTTACGCGATCTTTGCTAAATGCACGCACTTGGGCTGCACGCCGCGCTGGCTCGCCGCGGAGAGTAAATTCAAATGTCCCTGTCATGGCAGCGGCTTTTATAAGTCGGGCTTGAATTTCGAAGGACCGGCGCCCCGCCCGCTCGACCGTTTTCTGCTAACGGTCGGCGACGATGGCCAGCTGGTGGTCGATAAGAACAAGGTATTCAAAGGTACTGCGGGGGCCGATCCAGACGAGCAGTATCCCGAAAGTATTCTCAAAGCCTAGCGGAAAAAATCATGAGCCCATTAGAAAAGATCAAAAACGATATCGTTGAAAGCCAAGTTTGGAAGGCGATCTTCCGTCACGGTTATGACGATACGCCGCGTAACCGGGTGATGATGGTGACCTCCAACGTGTTCCTCCATCTGCATCCCGCCAAGGTGCGGCGCCATGCCGTGCGCATGCGCTTTACCTGGTGCATGGGCGGTCTCACCTTTCTCATGTTTCTCATCACCGCCATTACCGGCATCTATCTGATGTTTTACTATCGGCCGGTGGCGGAATACGCCTACGCCGACATGAAGTATCTCGAGTTCGATATGCCCTTCGGCATGCTCATGCGCAACATGCACCGCTGGGCGGCCCACGCCATGATCGTATTTGTCTGGCTGCATATGTTCCGCGTTTTCCTCACCGGTTCCTACAAACCGCCGCGCGAGTTTAACTGGATCGTCGGCGTGCTGCTGCTCGTGCTCACGCTGCTGTTAAGTTTCACCGGTTACTTGCTGCCCTGGGATCAGCTGGCGATCTGGGCGGTTACCGTCGGTTCCAACATGGCCCGGGCGACGCCGCTGTTGGGCTATGAAGGTCCCTTCGCCGAGTTTGTCGGCGCCAATCCGATTTACGATGCCCGGGCCTTTCTCTTCGGCGGCGGCGAGATCGGTCCGCATACGCTTTTGCGCTTCTATATCCTCCATTGCATTTTTATTCCGCTGGTCGCCAGCATCCTGATGGCCGTGCATTTCTGGCGCATCCGCCGCGACGGTTTTTCCGGTCCATCTTTATAGGCAACGCGAAAACGAGGCTGATCTATGGCAGAGGCCGCTCAAGAGCGAAAACTTCCGGTCGACGATAAGATTCACACCTGGCCCCATCTGGTGCGCATGGAGTTTCTGGTGATGCTGTTCGTGATGATCGGCCTGACGCTTTGGTCGCTGACCATAGACGCGCCCCTCGAAGAACCGGCTAATCCGACCAAAACGCCCAACCCGTCGAAGGCGCCTTGGTACTTTTTGGGCTTGCAAGAGATGCTGGTCTATTTCGACCCATGGCATGCCGGAGTCGTGCTGCCGACCTTGATCATTGTCGGTTTGATGGTGATCCCGTTTATAGATACCAACCCGAGGGGCAACGGCTATTACTGCTTTAAAGACCGCAAGTGGGAAATCCTGACCTTCATATTCGGTTTTCACGTTCTCTGGGTCGTGACGATCATCATCGGCACCTTTTTTCGCGGTCCGGGTTGGAATCTTTTCTGGCCATGGCAGCACTGGGATCCTCATAAAGTTGTCGCTTTGACCAACGTCGATTTGCCCTATCTGCTCGGATTTCGCGATTATTGGTTATCGGCGCTGTTTGGCTTGGTAGCCATCGGCGCCTACTTTATCGGCGGCATGCTGTTGTTCTACTTGTTCGTTCTCAAGGTCAAAGGCAAGGATTTTCTTGAACGCTGGGGCATGGTGCGATTCATGATCACCGGCGTGATTCTTGTCCTCATGATGTCACTGCCGGCGAAAATGTTTTTGCGCCTCGCGTTCAACGTTAAATACGTCCTAGTGACGCCGTGGATTAATATCTAGGTATGTTTTACGTGGCGAAAATTCTGCAGGCTTTGGGGCTTGCGGATATCGGATACGCTTTGTTCGTCGGCATCATGAGAAATTCTTCCATGGCGGAAGAAATAGTCTTGACGCTCATCGGTCTCGGAGTGTTTTCATTGGGCCGTGCGCTGGAGCGCAAGGTAGTTTAAGGGAGTCGGGATGGCGGAACGAGGAGTCGACCCAAAAGAAGAGAAGAAGTCTTACGGCAGCGCTTTCGTCCTCGGCGCGGGCATACTGGCGGCGTTGTCTCTCTGGGCTTACTTAGATGACAACATCACTCGGCGCCCTTGGAAAGGCATCCAGGCGAAATTCTACCGGCTCGACTACAACAAAGCCCAAGCCGCTTACGAGGAAGAAGATAAGAAGCTTCAGGCGGACGAGAAATACAAAGAGCTCTCGCAAAAGCTTGCGGCGTTTCAGTCCGGTTTAGCGAGCGGCGATATCGGTAAGAAGCTCAACGCGCTCGAAAGCGAAGAAGCCCGAGTGACGGTCAAGTTTCAGGAGGCCGATCAAAAGGTTAAGGACGTCAAGAGCGAGCTCGAAGAGGCCTGGTACGAACATGATCACGCGGTGCAGCAAAAGCGCAATGTGCAACCTTATCTCGATGTCATCGCTGAGCTAGA
>JBGTCC010000349.1:0-11008 GCA_041749055.1 Thermodesulfobacteriota bacterium
AGGGCAGGCAGGCCGCCTCATAGAGAATTGTATCGAGTCAAATGGTGCTCCGGACGTACTATGTCGACATCCTTCCATGCACGGACGACAGATTCTAGGTAGGTTCAATTCAGGACCTCAATAATAGCCGAGTTCAGACTCAGCAGTTTTTGGCAAAGCAGATTCTACGGCTCCGCCGCAGAATGACGTTTGTGGATGTTGCTTTAATTGTGCAGGCGAAGAGAGAGGCTCATGAACGACCAGCCAACAATCGACGTATCCGCTAAGCCCAGTCGAGTCCAGCGGCCATTTCTTTTGGCGCTCTTTGCGCTATTCGCCGGTGGCTGCAACTCTATCCTCGAACCGATCGAGCAGCGCTTTCTCTTCCGCCCTCGAACCGCCGACCCGGCGTATCTAAGCGCGATCGCGTCGCCTGACGGCGGTTTAGAGGAAGTGCGCCTCAAAGCGGCCGACGGCGTTACGCTGCACGGTTGGCTCAAGCGTCCCAAGATCAGCCCGGTAAGCGGCCGATTTCCGCTGGTGATCGTCTTCGGCGGCGTGCGCCGGGAGACGTCCTGGCTGATCGATCGCGGCGACAAGCCGGAACATTGGGGCTGGCTGTTTATCAATTATCGGGGCTTCGGTCTTTCCGAAGGCGAATCTTCCGAGCGGGTGTTGCTCGAAGACACGAAATTTGTTTTCGACTATGCCGCGGCGCGGCCCGACGTTGAATCATCGAACATCGTCGTGTTCGGCAGGAGCCTGGGTAGCTATTTTTCGGTGGCTTTGGCGAAAGCGCGCAAGGTTCGCGGCGCGATTTTGGCGACGCCTTTCGACAGCTTTAGCGCCCTCGGTCAGGAACGATATCCCTGGTTACCGGTGAACTTCCTGCTCAATGGGCGCTATGATGCGGCGACTATCGCGCCGAAGGTCAATGTCCCCGCGCTCTTCGTGCTCGCCGAGAACGACGACGTGACCCCGATGGAGAACGGCGCGGCGCTCGCGCGCGCCTGGGGCGGACCCCAGCGAACCGTGACTTTGACGGGCGCGCGCCATTACGGTATCGAGCGGCGCCAGGAGTTTTGGAGCGCGGTGGCGGAATTTCTGCGGGAAATAGAATCGACGCCTTCGCGTCTCGAGGGCTACGCCGGCCCGCTGGGCGCGCAGCCGTAGAGCCTGGTCGCCTTCCACAGTCCTCAACCCGTGTTCATCCTGCCTGACTTTTCAATCTGCCGCTAAATTTGTCTCCGTTATCGGATTTCGTCGCATTGCTCTAACCAAGATCGCAGCTTTGGCGGCACAACCGGAAGGTTTGGAGTTGACGTAAACATGGGCCAGGGTTGCCGGATAAGCATTGAGAATAGGACCTGACAACCGCTTATCTTGATTGGCCGTCAATCGACGTATAATCTCGCTGATGTCGAGGACAATGCAGTGGAACCGCCGCCGATGGATCGTTTGCACAGCCAGTATCAAGCGCTGCTAGAAATTTCCGAAGCGATCGCGTCGCATCGGGAACTGGATCAGCTTTTTAGCGAACTCGCGCCGCGGCTCCATCGCGTCGTGCAGTTCGACTTTGCCAATTTGCTGCTCTACGAGTCCGACCGCAAGGCATTGCAATCCCATGTTCTCGAGACCCCCGATCCGGCTTACGCCTGTGCTCCCGGAGAGTGTCCGATGGAGACGCCAGGCGGCTGGGTTTGGCAGACACAACAGCCGTGGGTGGTTTCCCGTTTAGCTGACGACACCAAGTTTCCCGAGCTATCACGCTGGCTCAGCGACCGGGGCGTGCAATCGCTTTGCGTTGTTCCGGCGACCACGGCGTTAAGAAATTTAGGGGCTCTCGCTTTTGGCAGCAGGCATGAAGCCGCCTACACAGACGCCGATGTGAGCTTTTTGCAGCAGGTGGCCCGGCAAGTCGCCGTGGCCATAGATAACGCGCATAATTTCGCCGAAGCCCAATCGGTTCACAAGCAACTCGAGGAAGAGCGCGATCGCTTGAGTCTCCTGCTCGAAGTCAACAACACCGTTGTTTCGGTGCTCGACTTGCACCAGTTGCTCAAGGCCGTTTCCGATTCGCTGCGCCGCCTGGTGCCGCACGAATATGCCAGCCTCTCGCTCTACGACGCGGAATCCCAAACCCTGCAAATTCATGCGTTAGATTTTCCGGTGAGCAAGGGAATGCTCCAGGAGGGGCTCTCCATCCCGGTCGAAGGGTCGCCCACGGGACGGGCGATACAAACCCGCCAACCGGTTTTCATCACGCGCAGCGACATCGAGCAGTTCGGTTCGGACATCGCTCGACGCATACTCGCCGAGGGTCTCAAGTCCGCCTATTGCCTGCCGCTCATTTTCCATGGCCGGCCTTTGGGAACTCTGGTGGTGGCGAGCCTGACGGACGAAGTCTTTCCTGAGAAGGACGCGCGGCTGCTGCAACATGTTGCCAATCAGATCGCCATCGCCGTGGAAAACTCGCTGGCCTTTCGCCAGGTCGTGGAGCGCGCGAACAAGCTGAGGGAAGAGAAGCTCTATTTGCAAGACGAGATCCGCACCGAATACAACTTCGAAGAGATCATCGGCGAGAGTCCGGCGTTGAAAAGAGTTCTGGATCAACTCCAGACCGTCGCGCCGACCGATTCGACGATCCTGGTTCAAGGCGAAACCGGGACGGGGAAGGAGTTGATCGCTCGCGCGATTCATCATCTGAGCGCCCGCCACGAGCGTACCCTGGTCAAGGTGAACTGCGCCGCCATCCCGACCGGGCTCCTGGAGAGCGAACTGTTCGGCCATGAAAAGGGCGCCTTTACCGGCGCCATTGCGCAACGCGTCGGCCGCTTCGAACTGGCCCATCGAGGAACCCTGTTTCTTGACGAGGTTGGCGATATTCCGCTCGAATTGCAGCCCAAGCTCCTGCGGGTTTTGCAGGAGCACGAATTCGAACGGTTGGGCAGCTCGCGCACCGTCCATGTGGATGTTCGCCTGGTGGCCGCGACCAATGCCGACCTCACGCAAAAGGTGGCGGAGAGGCAATTTCGCGCCGACCTTTATTATCGCCTGAATGTTTTCCCAGTGACGATTCCACCGCTACGGGAGCGGCGCGAGGACATTCCCTTGCTGGTGCGCTACTTTGCGCAAAAGTACGCCAGGCGGATGAAAAGACCGATAGACAACGTTCCGGTCAAGGCGATGACCGCACTATCGGAATATAACTGGCCCGGCAACGTTCGCGAGCTGGAGAATTTTATCGAACGGGCGGTTATTCTTTCCCGCGGAGCCGAGCTGCAAATTCCGTTGGCCGAATTGAAGCAACGAACCAACGGCCCCCCGATCGCGTCTTCGAATGGTTTCGCGACCCTCGAGAATGCCGAGCGGGAGCATATCGTTCGCGCCCTCGGTGAGAGCAAATGGGTGATCGGCGGAGCTGCCGGCGCCGCCAATCGCTTGGGAATAAAGCGAACCACGCTCCAATCGCGCATGAGAAAGCTCGGCATCACTCGTCCTTCTTGACGCCTTTATTTCGGCGCCCTGCCGATAACTCGGCACAAAGTCTTCGTCACATTCGCGCCCAACGATCGACTCGGTTCTTTCGGGCCAAGGATTTCGTTGTCTTTTCCCGTACTGCCCGTTGTTGGCACACGCCTTGTTAGAACGGTCTGCATTGACTGCCGGAACGAAAATGCATTTTGCCGACATGGCGTTTTCCCTTGGCAGCAAAGGCGCCATCGAGCAGTTTGCGCGCTCGCTATCCCTCGAGCCCGGTCCGAGCAATGTCAACGGTGAACGTTCTCTCGCCGGGAATTACCGACACCGACCTGCCGGAGGAGTACCGCAGTTACGGCGCGAGTTTGTCGCCGTTCCATCGCGTCGGCACGCTGCAGGAAGTCGCTGATGTCTCGGCCTTTCTGGCGAGCGGCGCATTGCGCGGGTCACCGGAGAAAATATCCAAGCCGGCGGCGGCGTGGTGTGAGCCTGGCCGTAATAATTCTATAACTCACAACCAACAAGAAAGGGCGGTTACTATGAAATTTTCACTGGTGCCATTGCTAATCGCAGGACAAACCATTTCTGCCAAGGTCCGCCAGTCGTTGCTTGAAAACCGTCTCAAAGATGCGGCGACCTTACTGATGCAGGAGTATGGGCTAACTTGCGCCGAGGCGGGAGATCTCCTTAACGTAACCCAGTGCGAATAATTTTAGCCGATGTCTCACTCGGGGATGATTAAAATCCCTCAGCGTCAGGCGGAGTGACGATTTGTTCTGTTCACGCCCGTGCGGTTGCGGTCGAATTTCGCAGTGAGCAGCCTCAGGTGCGCTGCTTTTCACCGTCGCTGTGGAGCTGCCACCCGCAGTATGCCGGGGCAACAGAAGTTCCTTTCAGACAAATCCTAGTCGCAGACTCACCTTCACCCGTTCCGAGCAACGCCATCATTTCGGCGCGTGCCGACAGGTCGTCACAATCATTTCGGCGCCAATCTCGACTGCGAAACGTACACAGCGCTTAACCGTCGTATTATTAAACGTTTACATAGTTAAGGGCCGCTCGGCGCTTCTGGCATGTGGCTTGCCATTCTCAGAATCAACAAACAGGGAAGGCGGTCGAGCCGATGAAGTTCGAAAGTATTGTAGTCGCGGTGTTGCTTGCAGGCGGGAGTAATCTGTTGGCCCGGGTACTAACCCAGGGAGTCGAACCGGCGCTAGCCGGAACGGTGATCGACTGGTCGGCAAGCCGAATCAGAACGGCGATCAAATTGATTCGCTCATATCTTTAGATCGATCGGCAAGGCGAAGTGGCTGGCAAGGAGACGATGTGATGGAAATTGATAGGGGATGGCTTTAGCCCGCAGCAGCGCCGGTGGCGATGCCCGTCGGGCTCAATCACCTAGATTCGGATTTGTGTTGGTGTGATCCGATCATGGAGGCCGATGAGATGGGTGAAGAAACTGTCATTCATCGGCAAGTTAGCTGGAACTGAGAGTCAAGAAAACGGAGACCCGACGATGTCACTAAAACTTAACAATTATTCGCGCGCCGTCATGGCCGCACCGGTGATCGGCGGATTGATTCTGTTCGGATGGATTGCCGTCGCTAGGGCGCACGCCGACGACAGCAGTTCACAGCCGCGCTACGCCGCGCTGGCGGCGGGTCTGCCGCAAGTTGCGTTTAGTTTGGTCTCGATCTCGCCGCTAACGGCGAACGGGCAAACCGTGGGCGCGATGGCGATTTATGACGATCCGACGACGCCGAGAGCGGTGGATTATCTCGAAGTGTTCGACAGCGGTGGCGCGCTTGTCGCGGTCAACTGGTTCGATCGATTCGGCATCGAGAGGTTAGTCGTCGACCGCGCACTGGTCGAGGGAGGACAAGAGCTTAAAGGCATATTCGTCGCGGTGGTGTACGGCGAGGCGATATAAAGGGCGCTGTCCGGCTTATGCTTAAAATCACCATCGATATTGAAGTCAAGCGCGCCACCCTTAAACTCGAGGGCCGGCTTGCCGGTCCCTGGGTTGAGGAATTGCGGGACAGTTGGCAGCGGGCGGAAAGCGACGGGCGCCGGATCAGCGTGGTGTTGAAGCAGGTGACATTCATCGACGACGCGGGACGACAACTTCTGGCGGAGATGCATCGACGGGGAGCTGTGCTGGCCGCTGAAGGGTGCATGACCAAAGCGATTGTCGACGAGATCACTGGAGGAGAAAAACCGTGAGTGAATTTGTTCAAGCAGTGAACGATGGCAATTTTGCCGAGGCGGTGCTGGATTCAAAAAAACCTGTGCTGGTGGATTTTTGGGCGCAATGGTGCGGACCCTGCCGTACCCTCGCGCCGATCGTCGCCGCGCTCGCCCAACAGTACGCCGGCACGGCGCGGTTCATGAAACTCAACGTCGATGATAATCCGCAACTTGTCGAGCGCTATCGGGTGCAGGCGATACCGACGCTGATACTGTTTCGCGACGGCGAAGAAAAACAGCGCATGGTCGGAGTCGCGCGCAAGGACCTGATCGCGCAGGCGTTCGATGCTCATGTTGGCGCGAACAATTAAAAGGAGGAAGCGATCATGGAACCAAAGCTGGCAGATTCAGGGAACACGGAGACTGCCACGGTATTCAGGGGCGACGAGAAGCTCGCCTCGCTGTTTCAGCCGGACACGCTGCTGTCGGCCCAATACTTTGATACTTTGCGGAGAAAAACCCGGCTTGAGCCGGAGAGGCGGCTCATGCTGGCGGTCCTGGAGGATGCGATCCTGAACTTTCAGGATAATCGGATTTTGCCACGCGGCAAAAATAAGTTGTTGTTCGACGAAGCCGAACAGTGGATCACAACGCCGGGCGGCGATTGGATGTTTTCCTTTGACAATGTTTGTGAATCGCTTGGCTTTAACCCTGAGTATGTGCGCGGCGGGCTGGTGCGCTGGAAAGAAAAGAATCGGCAAAAACCGTCTGCCGATGGAGCGCGGGATGATAAACGCTTGGCCAGTTAACTTCACGCCGGGAATTGCTCGGACGAAGAAAACGCAATGACGGCGGAGAGAGACACGACAATGAAATCATGGGAATTTATCTTCAGACAAAGTAGGGTGAACAACGGGACCTATGATGGAGAGCGGCTGGCCGCACAGAATTGGGACTGGCCTCGGGGCACATGGTTTCAGACGCGTCTGCGGTATCTGCGCCAGGACAACGTCAAAAACACCCGAGCGCTGCCACAAGAACGTTTGCACTAAGTCTATTCGTGCAGGCGTGTCAGGAAGGCGTAGAATAATTCGCATGTTTCTTGGCCCGCCTTGCGCGGACGAAATTCGCGCCATCGAATTGCTCGGCTTCGACCTTGGGTATGCGCCATCGACGGTGACACGCTGTCGAAGCAGTTGGCGCGATCCGAGTCGGAGATCGTTGCGCTTAGGCGTGAAGCCCGTGAACGTTGGCGAATTTGCCAATTTCCTGGCCCACCTGGCAAGCCCTAGCGCAGGATTCATCACCGCAACAAGTTTAGCCATGGTCGGAGGCTACGCTGCCTGAATACTCTAGCATCTCTCCTCGATCTACCTGCGTGGTTCGAGTCACTCACGAGTTCTCCATCGTCATCGATCCGACGGATGCTGGATCCAATTCCCACCGGCTAGGGGTAGGGAAAGCTAAAGCGCCATGAATTACCGTCTGCTGCGACCAATTTGAAGCAAGCGCGCAACGTACTCGGAGCTGAAATGTCAGGACTAGATGAAACGAACCCTCGTCTCGATCGTCCTGTGGATGACAATCGAGATCATATACTCGGCCCCAACGAGGCTCCGATCACGCTGGTGGAATATGGCAGTTACGACTGCCCGCATTGCCGCGCCGCTAACGAGCGCATTGTCCAGGTCCGCGGCGAGTTCGGCGATCGTCTCCGCTACGTGTTCCGGCATCGCCCGATCAGCGGCAGCGACATTGCACGGCGCGCCGCCGAACTGGTTGAATCCATCGATGATGCCGAGAAGTTCTGGGATGCCCACGTCGCGCTGATGACACGCTCGGAAACCCTCACCGAGGACGATCTTCGCGCCGTCGCGACTGAACTGGGCCTGGCGCGGCAACATGCCCAAGAAGCGCAATTAGCACAAGCGGCAGTCCAGCGGGCCAGGGCCCGCGTTGATCGTGATGTCGAGAGCGCGCGTGCCAGCGGAGTGCACTTTACGCCAACCTTTTTCATCAACGGACGGCGCTACGACGGCCCCTGGGATGAAAGCTCTTTTTCCGATGCGATGCTCGCGCCGTTTGGCTATCGCGTGCGCACGGCCGCGCTGACCTTCGCCAGCTGGGCGCCTTCGACCGGCGTGTTGCTGTTGCTGGCGTCGGTCCTGGCTGTCGGGCTCACGAATTCGCCGCTTGGTTCAGCCTTCGAAGCTTTCTGGCACGCTGAATTCGGCCTCACATTCGGCGAGTCAGCTTTCCGGATGTCGTTGCTGCATTGGGTCAATGATGGTTTGCTGACGATCTTTTTCCTCGTTGTGGGCCTTGAGATCAAACGCGAATTCACCGTCGGTCACCTGGCTAGCTGGCGCTCCGCGGCGTTGCCGATCGCGGCGGCGATCGGCGGCAGGGCGGCGCCGGCGATACTTTTTTTGCTCGTCATCCCGCAAGGGCCGTGGTTCATGGGCTGGGGCGTGCCGATGGCGACGGACACTGCCTTCGCGGTGGCACTGATTGCGATGATGGGGAGACGAGTACCCATCGAGCTGCGCATCTTTTTGACAGCGGCCGCGATTGTCGACGACATCGGGGCTATCATCGTCGTAGCTATCTTCTATTCCGGTGCTGTGAATTTTGCCTACCTCGCCGCTGCGACAGCGTTCACCGCAGCGCTGGCATTGCTGAACCGATCGGCCGTTTATAGCGTGTTAGTTTATGTATTGCTGGGCGTTGGCCTGTGGGCTTGCGTTCACGCCGGTGGTTTGCACGCGACGTTGGCCGGGGTTTTATTGGCAACGTTTATTCCGACGCGGCCGCCGCCGGATTTTAGAACTCTAGCGATGCAGGCGGATACAATCCTGGCGGCTGAAGCGCGCCACGGCGGAGAGCAATTGCGCCAAGGGCCTTCGGAGCCTGCGCTGCGCGCCTTGGATGCGATCCATGATCGTCTGGAATCTCCGGCGGATCGGCTGTTGCGCAATGTCGGCCCGCGTTCGAGCTATCTCGTGCTGCCGATCTTTGCATTGGCGAACGCGGGTGTGGCGATAACGCCGGATGTCCTTAGCGGCCGTGACCCACTCCTGCTGGCGATTATGCTTGGGCTGGTGATCGGCAAGCCGTTGGGATTTATAGCGGCGTCCGTTTTGGCCGTGCGGGCGGGGCTTGCGCAAAAGCCCAACGCATATTCCTGGCGGCAACTCGCCGGCGCCGGTGCGCTGGCCGGTATCGGCTTTACCATGTCGTTATTCATCTCCGGCCAGGCATTCCCGGTGCCCGGCGATTTTGCCGCCGCCAAGATCGCTGTGTTCACCGCCTCGATAGTGTCGGCGTTAATCGGCGTTGCGGTGCTATGGAAGGCCCATAGTCAAGAAACCGCAGACGGTGAATGATGAGCGCAAGAGCCGGTTCATGTTAACCGAGCGCATGTGCGCCAAGAACGGCTATTTTTAACAGAAACTGACATTGACGTGTCGTGAACGGAACCACAGGCAAGGGACGGCCCGTTCGCCGCGCTGATGAAAGACTTGATCGCCGTCCAACATTATGGTCGTGGTGACAAGGTAGCCGGCATAGTTTTCTATCTTGCGAGTCCGGAAGGATCCCACGTAACCCGTGCAAGTATGAAGTTTGACGGCGGCTTCGCTGCATAAGCTGTGTTTGCTCCATCGCGGCAATGAGCATAGCACCGATCCGGCGTTAATCTTCGCCGGCGCAACTTGCCGCGTCGTCGTCTAGTTGCTGCTGTTCCATGCGAATCCAGTGCTTTGACCGGGTTGAGGAAAAGAAGAGTATTTGTAGACTATCTCGTCAGTAAAAAAACAATGCCACCGCCAGAAACTCAAACCGCCGACGAAAGCTTAAGAAACAATAGCTTCAGCTTAATGGAACCGTCCGAGGATTTGTTTCGGACGATGATCGATCAAATACCGATCTTGGCCTGGTCCTGCCGGCCGGACGGTCCAACTGAATTTCTCAACCAGCGCTGGCTCGACTATACCGGGCTCTCCCTTGAAGAGTCGCTCGGCTGGGGTTGGAAAACCGCGATTCATCCCGAAGATCTGGTCAAGCTCACGGAAACATGGGCGAGCGTTCTTGCCTATGTACGATGACGGCGCTTCTCGTGTGCACCGTGATCGCGGTTCTCTTCATGAGCGCCTTCTTGCGCTTCGATGCGTCGATTCCGGCGGCCTTGCTGTTCCTTGCCGCGATGTTGTGTTTCTTTTCCGGCTTGCTGTGGTTCCTGCGCGAGATCTATCTGGCGACGAAATGCCAGCGCATCGGACCGCGTTGAATTGCCGAAGAATCTAAATTGATGGTGAGCTCTAGTAAGCAGCAGTTCTGGGAGAAACACCTTAACAGAATTTTTCCCGCTGGCTTTGGCAGCATACATTGCCTTGTCCGCATCGTCGAAGAGCCCATTGTAGTTAGAATATTTTTTCAAATGAGTGGAACTTATGCCGATACTAATTGTCACTGACAACTTCGACTGTGCTGGCCTAAAAGTTCCCCGTTCCACCATAGTTCGCAATTTTTCACCTTGTCGAATCGCGACGTCCAATGCAGTGTCTTCCATGATCAAGCAGAATTCTTCTCCGCCAAAACGGCCGCACACTGCACCTTTAATAGCGCCTTTGATCAATATTTGCGCAATTTTTTTCAGAACTTTGTCGCCGGTACTACGGCCATACTTATTGTTTACCGTCTTGAAATCGTCTATATCCAAAAATAGCAAACATAACACCGAATGGTTTTCGCGGGTCCGGTGAAAGGCGTCCTCTGCGGTTGTTTCCAAAACTCTCCGATTGTTTAAACCCGTCAGTGCATCCTGTAGGGCTTGACCCTTGAACTGTCTTAGCTTCTTATGCTCCAAACTAACTCTCACTGCCACCCGAATTCGGGCCAGAAGTTCCGAAAAGGAGAATGGCTTCGTGATGTAATCGTTAGCTCCGAGATCTAGGCCGCGAACCCTGTCTTGTTCTTGAATTCTTGCCGTGATTAAAATTATATAAATTCCTTGAAAATGGTCGACGTTACGGACTCGCCTCACTAATTCAAAACCATCCATCTGCGGCATCATTATATCGGTTAATATCAAATCGACAGTTTCGTTGTGCAGGCGATCTAGAGCCTCTACGCCATTTCCCGCCGTTAAAACCTTGTACCCTTCTCGCTGCAAAACAATCTCCAAAAGATCTCTCTGATCTGGGTGATCTTCCACAACGAGCACCGTTGTTACTTTCCGGTTAGCGTGAGCCATAAAGTTCTTCCCTCATAACGAAAGACATGGTCCTTCGTCAAGTGATGAGCCGCACGAGGGTCGGTACTCGGAGTCGTGCCTGGATACTTAAACAATCCTTGCACCGCC
>JBGTCC010000350.1:0-2084 GCA_041749055.1 Thermodesulfobacteriota bacterium
CGGTTGGCCCAGAACAGATTGGTATTACCCTCGCAGGTCGAAACGATATTCTCATTGCTGATAAACGGGATCACCCATTCCTTTTTCGCCCACACGCCCGACCCGTAGGGATAGACGTTTTGGCCGACGCGGTCGTCGAACAGTTTGATCCAACCCGCCGCCGCCCGCGTGCGCAACGCCTCCATATCATGATGGACTTCGAGCAAGTCGCCGCAGCTGGGACACCGATAGATAATTTCCAACAGATTATACTGTCCAGGACAGCCGTTAATGCATTGGAACCAGGCATTATAGTTCATCGCGTCATACCTTCCGCGCCTTCGCGCTGCCATTGTCGGCCAACAATTCTTATGGGATCCCCACTGCGATCTCGGCTTATATTGCCTGCTTTGCCGGAGTTTTTCCAACCCGCCGCGGCGAATGAGCTGAGCACCGGCGCGCTCGCAACATTACAGCGCAAGGTGTGCTATGGTAAAAACCAAGTCAGCCGACAGGCAATGGAGGTTCCATGGCGAAGATCAAGCATATCGCGATCGCGACCCAAGATCCGGCAAAGACCGCGCAGTTCTACAAAGACGTATTCGGGCTCAAAGAAATCGCCAAGATCGACAGTCCCGGCGCTACGGGTTTTCACCTGACCGACGGCGACATCAACTTCGCGGTGCTGAAGTTCAAGAACGACCAGACCGCCGGCGTGCCGCAGGGCAAAGAATACAGCGGCCTGCACCATATCGGCTTCGAGGTCGACAGCATCGAAGCGGTGGATCAGAAGCTGGCCAGTGCCGGCGCGCCGATCCGCGACGATATCAATCAAGCGCTAGGCCTTGGCCGCAACCTGGCGTCTCATGTCAACGCCGAGGTTAAATACAGCGCCCCCGACGGCGTCATCATCGACATCTCGGAGACCGGCTGGGCTGGCACGGCGAAGCATCCGAGATAAGCCGGCAACGAATTTACTCAGCTGATACGCGGGTATTGTAACTACCATTGGCTTCATGCCTGAAAGAAGCCGATTTACCGTCGACTTTTCTTCCCATAATGCTCGCGAACGCGGGTATGCAGATTTTCTTGCCCTCGACTAAGCCACTGAGAAACCAGGAGTGACAACGATCCAACGGAGGGTTCTAGGGATTTGAATCGATCCAGGCTTTAGCCAGGTTGATGACAAAGCGCTCGGCGTCATCGCTGGATTTGAAACGGTCGGCCAGACCGCCGACGGAGTGGTTAAAGCGCTGGCCATCCTGTTTCCAGGTAATCTCCGCGCCTGCGCTCCAATCCTTGGTGCTCTGATTCATCGACGCGTAGGCGACGATCAGCCGGTCATTGTGATAGAGGTTGGCCATGATCGGCTATATCCCACTTCGGCGAACGATTCTCAAGCGATCCACTAGCTAAAATCGCCGTGCCGGGGCGCCCGGCCAGCGCAACGACTGCGCCACTCTGCGACCCGTACCCAGCGTCCCGCTCCCGCGATCGAGCAGCTGCCGCCGGGCATCTCCACCCACTCTCCCTGTCCTAACTCTTCCCCAACGCTTACCTCGACTACAGCTCTTTTCCCAAAGCGCCACTGGCTTGGTGATTGCGTTGTAACCTTCGAAACCGCCCAGTGAAGCGCAGCGAATCTCTAACCGAAGGGACAAAGCCCATGAAAGCATCGTTTACCAGCTTGCTCGACCCCACCGACGACGGCATCATCGAACAGCTCTCACGCAAGAGCTTCCGCGAGGGCGAAGAGCGGCTGCTCTACGCCATGATGGAAAACGCCATCGAGGATTATCAAAAATACGTCCTGGCACTCGATAAAAAAGGCAAAGAACTATTTCAACACGCCGAAGAGTGGTTTTTCGAAACCGATTCCGGCTCGGAGTTCTCCTTTGAACACATCTGCGACTACCTTCAGTTAAATGCCAGCTACGTGCGCAAGGGGCTCTTGCGCTGGAAGAAAGAAAGATGTTGCAGCCACGCGGCGCTACGAGCAACGGGTTGATCGACCGTCGTGCTTCCGCTCGCTAGCTTCGCAGCGAGACATTCCCCCGCCCCAAGGGTGTATCCTACGGCCGCGCCAAAATATAGCGAACCGCGCT
>JBGTCC010000351.1:0-11036 GCA_041749055.1 Thermodesulfobacteriota bacterium
CGGCCATAAGTTTTGTCGCGCTCTATACTGACGGCTTCTCTGAGCTTTCGTCACAATCATTCGGTCCTGAGATATGCAGGGCCGCTGGGTTATCGCGGCGATCTTCTCGTAGCGCGGTCCGGGGTTTGGTGCTATGAGACTTTGGGTCGGCAGTGTGCGTGCTTGGTCCACGTTTGCGCGAATTTTAACTCTGGGAGGCCCTATGAAAGTCGTCGATGCGATTTGTGAGATTCTCAAGCGCGAGGGCGTCGAGTTTTTGAGTTGCTATCCGACCAATCCGCTCATCGAAGCGGCGGCGACGGCGGGGATCCGGCCGATCGTTTGCCGTCAGGAGCGGGTCGGCGTCGGCATCGCCGACGGCTTTACCCGGGTCACCAACGGCAGGCGCATCGGCGTGTTTACCATGCAGGCCGGTCCGGGGGCGGAAAACGCCTTCTCCGGCGTCGCGACGGCTTATTCCGACTCCGTGCCGATGCTTTGTCTCCCGGTGGGCCATCCGCGCAATTCCTCCCAGGTGTTTCACTTTTTCCGCTCGGTGCAATCCTACACACCGATCACCAAGTGGGTCGAAGAACTGACCGCGGCGGGTCAAGTTGCCGAAGTGATGCGGCGCGCCTTTAGCTTGTTAAAAATGGGCCGGCCGGGTCCGGTGATGGTGGAAATTCCCGGCGACATCGCGGTGGAAGATTTTCCCGGGGCGGTGAACTACACGCCGGTGAAGCGCACCACCAGCGGCGCCAATGTCCGCGATGTGGCCGAGGCGGCCAAAGTATTATTACAAGCGACAAATCCGATGATCGTCGCCGGCCAGGGCGTGTTGTACGCTGAAGCGACAGATGAATTGGTCGAGCTCGCCGAGCTACTGCAAATACCGGTGTCGACGCCGCTGGAAGGCAAGAGCGCGTTTCCCGAGCACCATGCGCTTTCGCTTGGCACCGGCGCCGGGGTGATGCCGCGGCCGGTGCACACGTTCTTGCAAAAGGCCGATGTGGTTCTAGCCATCGGCACGAGCCTGACCAAACATAATATCACCGCCGCCGCGATTCCGCCGGGCAAGGTGATCATTCACGCGACCAATGACGAGCGCGATATCAACAAGCAGTACGCCGCGGATTATCCGATTCTCGGCGATGCGAAATTGGTTCTGCGCCAGTTTATCGAAGCCGCCAAGGATTTGTTGGGCGGCAAGCAGCGCGATACCGAAGGCGCCGTGGCGGCGGAGATCAAGCAGGGCAAGGAAGAGTGGATGAAGGAGTGGCTGCCCAAGCTCACTTCCAGTGAAACACCGATGACACCGTACCGGGTCATGTGGGAGTTCATGAATCTGTTCGACCGCAAGGAGGTCATCATCACCCATGACTCGGGCAGTCCGCGCAACCAATTGGTGCCATTTTACCAGGCACCCCTGCCGCGCAGTTATCTCGGCTGGGGCAAGTCCCATGCCCTCGGCGGCGGCCTCGGGTTGACCATCGGCGCCAAGCTCGCCGCGCCGGAAAAGTTTTGCGTCAACTTCATGGGCGACGCGGCTTTTGGCATGACCGGCCTCGATTTCGAAACCGCGGTGCGCAATAACATCCCGATCTTGACCGTGGTGCTCAACAATAATTTCATGGCGGCCGAGACCCACGTCATGCACGCATCCCACGAGCGCTACGGCACCATGAACATCCTCGGCAACTATGCCGACTTGGCGAAATCCCTGGGCGGCTGGTCGGAACGAGTCGAGGACCCGAATCAGATCGCGGCGGCGTTTGGGCGCGCCAGGAAGGTTACCGATGACGGCAAGGCGGCGCTGTTGGAATTCGTCACCTGCCGCGAGATCGCGGTGTCGAGAATGCGTGATTGAAGGCGCCCTTGTTCACCACGAAGGATCTAGCGCGGCGAAGCCGCTACCAAAGGCGAGAAGACCTTTAACCACAAAGGGCCTAGCGCGGCAAAGCCGCAACCGAAGGGGAGAAGACGTTTAACCACAAAGGGCACATAGGTCACAAAGTAGGGGCCGGTCGGGACCGGCCGATTTCGGAATCGGCGAATTGGCCGCAAAGAACGCAAAGGGCCCATGTGGTCATTTCGAACGGAGAGAGAAATCATTCTTAGATCTTTCTCATTCACTCAGCATGGCAGGCCTCTGGTCTGTCACTTCGCGACCTTGGCGATCTTGGCGCGAGGAATATCCGAATCCGAGGGGTCTCGGCTCCCGGACAACTTGCGCAGGCCGTAAACTTTCATGAGTAGTAGTACACGCTTTTCTCCAGACTTCGCTGGGGAAAATCGGTTCGCCTGCCGGCGCCTAGCCGCAATCGAATTTCGGAATATCTCGCGCTAAGCTCGCAAGGGGCGCAAAGGAAGAAGGTTGTCATTTCGAACGCAGAGAGAAATCTTTCTTAGATCCCTCGCATGCGCTCGGGATGACAGCCTTCGCTGTCACTTGGCGCCTTTGCGCCTTGGCGAGAGGAATTTCCGAATCCGAGTATCTTCGACTCCCGAATATTAAAGCCGCACGCTAGGACAAACATGTCGGTGTTAGTTTTTGGATAGCAATACGAAGAGCAGGAAGTTCGGGAAATTGGACATCCGAAACCTTCGTGTCCTTCGCGCCTGCTTCGAAAATAATTGTGCGTGGACAAACTGCCCAGTAAATTGGCACTAAGTTTCCGTCATACCCGCGAAAGGGTATCCAGGTTCTCTGTCAGCCGCCGACTCAAGACGAAGATGATACCGGCCTGCGCCGGTATGACGGAGGGAAGTGTCGACGATTCGTGACGACATTTACTCTCGCCGCTATCACCTAGCTAGCGTTTGAGTTGCTCGTTGGCTTTCTTGGCGAAGGACCGGCGATGTTTCCCTGGATCTTGCGGGTTTCTTGGACGAAGCGGACGACAGGAGAGCGGCGACAATCGGTCAGGTGCGAGCTCGGCGCTACCAAGCGCGGTACATCGCGTCGGCAACTTGGCTGAATGTGGCGTCGTTGTCCCTGCCCAATTGGGCGAGTTGGGGTTGGCAGATATGTTTACAGAAGGCGATGACCGCCTGGCGGACGATCATGTTCTTGCCGTTCATGGTGCGATGTCCGGACACCCGGCCATGGTGCAGAAATACGGTTTCTTCGGGATGATAAATCAGATCGTAGAAGCGGGTCGCTTGGGGGATCACCGCGGCCAAGGCTTCGGACCTTCGATTGTTGGTTTCGATGTCGCTGAGCGCCGCCTCGCGCCATTGCGCCCCGAAGCGATCGCCGAGGTTTTCGGCGAGAACCGGGGGATCGGCCGGGGCGAGGGCGGAGTAGGGCGCCAGCATCGTCGCCATTCCAGCGCTAAGTTTGCGGATGCCGCCCTGGCCTTTGGTGCTGCTGTTGATAATCAGCCCGGCCTTTGGCGCCCAAGCGGCAATGGCCTCTTCGTCAATGGCGAGGGCCTGGCGGCCGAGATGGTTAATTTCATTGGCCAGCGACTGGGCATGGGCGACAGTCCGATTGGCGATGATCAGTTTGCCCTTGCCGATATGATCGCTCAGGTGAAACGCCACGGCACGCGCCGAACCGCCGGCGCCCAAGAGCAGCACGTCGATGCCGTCCAGCGACTGCATGATACCTGCCCGCTCATCCGGCGTCGGCAGTAGTAGACTATCGATAAATCCTGCGCCGTCGGTGTTGTAGCCAATCAGCCGGCCATTGGCGCTGCGTACCACGGTATTGACGGCGTGAATCCGCGCCGCGCCGGCATCGAGGTCGTCCAGGAAATCCATCACGCGCACTTTGTGCGGCACGGTGACGTTGATGCCGATGAACTGTTCCGCATCGCGCAGAACCCGCAGCAGGTCGCGGACCCGGCCATCAGCGGCGTCGAAGGGCAAATAGACGGCGTTCATTCCTAGATGGCGAAACGCCGCGTTCCACAGGGCTGGGCTTTTCGAATAGTGCGAAGGGCTGTCGCCGATGATGCCGGCAATGGTTTTGCCGGCGATGGCATTTTCATCGACGCGGTTGGAGATATGCCGGTGAATTTCGCTGATGCTTATTGACGGTGCCATGGCCGATGTACGCTGCGCATAAGTAGTCGCATGCAGACTCGGTTTTGGCAACCGACAGTGGCCGGCGGGCGCCTAGGCCGATTTTCTGATGGCGAGTTTGTTGCCGGAGAAGGTCAGCAGGGTGCGATGATTGTCCAGGACGGTTTCCATGGCGACGTCCCGGCCCCAGAGCTGTTGGACATATTGCAGGGTTTTCTCGGCGTACTCCAGTTGGAGATCGCGGCCGTCATGGTCATGCTGGAGCAGCAGCGTGCGGTTGTTCTGGTAGTCCGAGTCGACGGCCTTGATGACCGGGATCGTGCCGGTGCCGACGTTGCGGATCAAGGTGTCCTTGATATGCTGCCAGCTCTCTTCGTCGGCGACATGGCTGACGACTTGTTCATTGCCGCGGGCTTTGTACTCGAACAAATTCAATTCGCGAATCAGTTCCTCGGTGAGATAGCGGCGCAGAAACGAGCTGTCGCGCTCGACCTCGCGCACTTCGAAGAGTTTTTCATTGGCACTTTTTTTACGCGGGCCGAACTCTTTTTCATCGGCGGCGCTGGGGTTCTGCCAGCGTTTCTCAATATCCTCCCAAATTTTCATGCCGACATGGTAGGGATTGATGCTGCCGGGCGAAGGGCGCAGCACCTGGGCGTGGCGGACGATGAATTCCAAATGCAGTCCCTGGGGTAAATCGAGGGATTCTAAAATGCGCTTGTGCCAAAAACTCGCCCAGCCTTCGTTCATGATCTTGGTTTCGATCTGGGGAATAAAATACTGGGCTTCTTCGTGGACAATGGTCAACAAATCTTTTTCCCACTCGGCGAGCAGCGGGTTGTGATCGCGGATAAACAGCAGCAGATCTTGGTCCGGGTAGAGCGGGATTTTTTGCAGATCGGGTTCTACGGTCTCGCGCCGGCGGTGTACGGCGTGGAACGGGTCGTCCGGCGCCCTGGCTTCTTCGATCTTGCGTTGCCGTTCTTCGGCGGCGGTGGGCTTTTTTACCGCGAGATTGCGCCGGCATTGGAGCGACAGCGCGTGGGCGGCGTCGACAACCGCCTCGACCCGTTCCAGGCCGATGCTCGGATCTTCGACATAGTGGCGTACCCGGTTGGCGTGGCTCTTGAAGTTTTCGATGGTGTATTCCGCGCGGGTTGACCGGAAGGTGAAGTTATTCTTAAAAAAATCGTTATGGCCATAAACATGGGCGATGGTCAGCACCTGCAAGGCCAGGGTGTTGTCACGCATTAAGTAGGCGATGGAAGGATTGGAGTTGATAACCATCTCGTAGGGCAGGCCGCTGACGCCATAGTCATAAAGCGTCTTGGTTTTTTCGAAATTTTTGCCGTAGGACCAATGCGGATAGTGGGACGGCATGCCGGAATAGACCATATAGGATAACATGTCTTCATGGTCGCAAATCTCGAACTCCTGGTCGTAGGGGTCGAGGCCGAAGCGTTGGACGAGCTCGATAATGCGCTCGTTCCAATGCTCAAGATCGTTGAGGGTGAAGTCGGTAGACATCAGGCTAGCCTCAGGCGGCATCTTCCCGGGCGCGGTCCTTGGTTAGAAGTGTTTTAAACGACGTCCAAATATCTTCTTTTTTTTGAATTTGCACCGCGAGAAAATTCGCTTCCTGGATCTGCGCAAAAAAGCTGATCAAGCTGCTGCCGTAATAGCCCGTGCCCAGCGGTTTGATCTCGCCATAACCGAACAGATTGGCGGTCTGGGCGAGCTCTTGCGCGGCTTTAAGTGTCGCTGGATTGTCGGACTCGAAATTGTCGCCGTCGGAACAGTGAAAGACATAAACGTTCCAGAGCGCGGGGTGGTAGCGCTGTTCGATGATCTCCAGGGCTTTGTTGTAACCCGAGGAGATCATGGTGCCGCCGGATTCGCCCTTATGAAAAAACTCGTTCTCGGTGACCTCCTGGGCCTCGGTATGGTGTGCGATGAAGACGATCTCGACGTTTTGATAACGTGTCGAGATAAACTGATAGAGCAGAAAGAAGAAACTGCGCGCTAGATATTTCTTCATGGTGTCCATGGAGCCCGAAGTGTCCATGATGCACAGGACGACCGCGTTGGACTCCTCGCGGGTGTCGGTCACCGTGTGATGGTAGCGCAGGTCGTCTTTGTGAAAGGGGAAGCGCTGCAGATGGACCGAGCCGCGCTCGGCCCGAGCGGTCGAAGACTGGCTGCGTTGGGTCGCCTTCTTGCGCTTGATCCGCGATTTCGCCGTGCGTTTTTTGTCGAGCCGAACGCGGATGCCTTTGCGGCGGAAACCTTTCTGCTTGAACAACCGCTCGAATTCGATTTTGCGCAGCCGCTTGCGTTCCAGGTCGGGGAGTTCGAGATCCTCGAACATCAGATCGATCAGTTCGTCGAGACTGACATCGGTCTCGTAGTAGTCTACGCCGGGGCGGTTGCCCGCCTGTGGTCCGGCCTTGCCCTCGTCGCCTTGGCCGACCACATCTCCCGGCTTGGGTTCGCCGTCGCCGCCTTGGCCCACCCCGGGAGCGTTGTCGCCGTAAATAAATCGATACTCTTTGACGCCGCGGATGGGAACCTTGATGATGCGGTTATGATCTTTGCCGATAATCGACTCCTCGGCGATGATATCGGCGATGTTGTTGCGGATCGCCTCGCGCACTTTTTGCCGGTGGCGCAAGCGGTCGCCGGCGCTACGGTCGCTGCGTTGGCCCGACGACGAATTGTAAGGGCGAAAGATCGTCGACATGGTGATGCGAAGTCTCCTTGAGCCTCAGTCCTTCCAAAGATTATTGGCCGCATACTTGAGCACGACATCGACGCAGCTCTGACAGTAACCGTTCTCCAGCAAATTCTTGACCATGGCGTTGTATTTTTCCGACTGCTCTTCATCGCGCATGCGCGACTTGGTGATCACCCGGCTCAAGTCGCGCACCGAGGTGATCAGTTTCTTTTCGATGGCTTCTTTTAAAGGTTCGTAGCTGCGGTAGTCGATCTTTTCGGCGCGCCGATTGGCGGCCCATAGGTAAGCAATCACTTCCTGGCGAAAACCATCGGCGGCGGAACCGATGATGGCGATCTGCTCTTCAATCGATTTCATGAAGCCTTCGTCCGGCGCCAGCTCTTCCTTGGTGTCACGGTCTTTGACCTTGCTCTTGTTGATATAGGCTTCGGCGTGGTCGAGATAGTTTTGGAACAGTCCTTCGGCTTGTTCCTGGTAGGAATAGACGAAGGCTCGGGTGATCTCCTTTTCCAGCAGCTCAAGATATTCTTTGTGCAGGGTATCCTGGAGAAACTCCAAATACTGTTTCCTGCTATCGTCGGGCATGTCGGCTTCCTTGGTCATGTTGATCAAGGCTTCGCGGACGTTGATCGCGTTGATGCAGTTGCCGGCCGTGTTGTCCGACAGCGCATTGTCGAGGGCCTTCATGATAAAGCGGGTGGAGATGCCGGACATGCCTTCGCGCTTGGTCGCGTCGCGCAACTCTTGAACGTCGACTTTCTTGGTCCGGCCCTTCTCGACGACTTCTTCGCCGTTATAGAGCTTGAGCTTGGTCATGAGATCGCATTTGGCGGTGGGCTCCAGGCGCGACAGGATCGCGAACATGGAGGCGATCTCCAGAGTGTGGGGCGCGACATGGGCGCGGAAGTCCGAATGACGGATGATCTTTTGATAAATTTTCACTTCTTCCGAGAGTCGTAGATTGTACGGCACGCGCACCACGACAATGCGGTCGAGGATCGCTTCGTTGGTGTGATCGGCCTTGAATTTTTGCCATTCGGCTTCGTTGGAGTGGGCGACGATCACGGTGTCGACGTAGACCAGGCCATGCCGCCCGGGCGCCGGCACGACTTTCTCTTGGGTGGCGGTGATCATGCAGTGCAGGTACTCGATCTCGTTTTTGAATACCTCGATAAACTCAACTAAGCCGCGGTTGCCGATGTTGAGCGCGCCGTTCAACTCCAAAACCCGCGGATCGCCTTCGGAGTAAAGATCGAGTTTGGAAATGTCTTCGCTGCCGATCAGCACCGAGGTGTCCTGGTTGTTGGGATCCACCGGCGGCACGACGCCGATGCCGACCCGCGCGCGCTTGGAAAATTCAACTGTGTAGACCGGGAACTCCTCGTATTTGCCGTTGTACTCATGTTGCAATTTGTAGCGGCACACCGGGCACAGATCGCCTTCGAGGTGCATGCCGAGCATTTTTTCGAACTCTTTGCGCAGGTGGCGCGGTATCAGGTGGAGCGGCTCCTCGAACATCGGGCAGCCTTCGATGGCATAGATGGCCTCGCTGGATTCGAGGCCGCGATGGAGTTTTTCGACCAGAGAGCTTTTTCCCGAGCCCACCGGCCCCATGAGGTAGAGCACTTGGCGGCTTTCCTCGCCCTTGAGCGAGGCGGCGTGAAAGTATCGGACGATTTGCGAAACGGTTTTTTCGATGCCAAAAAACTCATCGGCGAAAAAATCGTAAAGCTTTATGGCTTCATCCTTATAGAGCCGTTGGGTATGCGGGTCGTGCTGCTCATGAATGTCGCGAACCCCGGCTCTCATCAGAATGTCGTACATGCGGGCGTGGGCGAGCTTGGTGATGCCAGGATCTTCTTTGACTTTCTCCAGGTAGCCGAGCAGATTGCCGCGCCAGGCGCGCGACTGATGCAGATCGCGGTCGCGTTTGATGAGAGCTTCGAACTCCGAGTTATGGTCCATGCCAGCAGCCTCCCTTTTTGCAGTCGCGTTGGTTAGTGGAAACTTTGAAATTACCGATGGAGCGGTACCGTGCGGTCGCACAGGAAATAATCGGGTGGATGGCCCAAATCCGGGCCGGCGCATGATCTATGAGCGGTTCGTGCATCACCATGAGCGGGCGAATTGACAGTAAGCGGCGCGGCAGCCGGTAACGGCTAGGTGGGAAACCTGGGAGTAAGCTATGGCTCGCATGCGACGCTCCTGTTTGGTTAGTCGGCTTGCCGATTCTTTGCTCGTTAGACGATCACAAAGAACTTGTCTTCAGTACACCCGTTGTCCTGCTGCGAATATTGAAAGCTTATTTGGCCTCAAAGTCAAGATTAAATCGCCGCGCGGCGATTTTCTCCGGTAATAAATCGGCGCGGCGATTATCTATTTTACTTTCGTCTGCTACAATTCAAACGTTTCAGCTTAAAGATTTCACGTCGCAGGCGGCGGGCATTGCACGATCCGATGATACAACAAGCATTACAAATCGAACCCGGACTCAGATGGTACGCTATTCAAACCAAACTCAATCGTGAACGGGATGTCGAGCAGCGCTTGACGAATTTACATCTTGAAGTATTTTTGCCGAGGATGCAGGCGCGCCGGCGGATCGGCAGGAAGTTCCATTGGATTAAAGTGCCGCTCTTCCCCGGCTATGTGTTTACCCGGCTCGATATGGCGGTGTCAGGTAGGTTGGCGCGCTATGCGCCGGGTGTAAAGGATTTTCTTACCTTTGGCAGCCAGGTTGCCGAGGTCGGCGAAAATATCATCGAGGCGCTGCGTGATCGCTGTCCCGGCGGTGTCGCGCACATCGATCCGGTGACCGCCAAACCAGGCGACACCGTACGCATCAATGAAGGACCGTTTTCCGGTCTGGAGGCGGTCTTTGAGCGAACGCTGAAGAGCAGCGAGCGGGTGGCGGTCCTACTGGAAATTCTCGGCCGGCAAACCCGCATCGTTCTCGCCAGCGAGACCATTGCCAAGATCTAGCTTTAGGTTGGTTGGCAGTGCTCCAAAAGTTTGATTCCGATCGAGTGTTGGGTGCGCACGCGCCGGGCTTTCTTGACAGCGATCGATGCCGCCTGATAAATCGAGGCGTCTTGCTCGAACCAACCAAGGAAATGGGAATGCCATGAATCGGCAGAGTTGGCAAAGATGGTTGCTGCTTCTGGCTAGCGGGGTCTTCGGCGCTCTGCTGATTGGCGAATCGTTTTTCTCGTCGGGCCGCTGGATTGGCCAGCCGTTTCCCGGCTTCTTCGTTCATGAAAACCTGACAGTCGGGCCCTATGCGTTGCCGGGTTGGTCCGGCGCCGCGGCGGGACTTGAGTCTTTGGACCATGTCGTCGCTATCGGTGGGCGGCCTCTGGACGGTCGTGCCGATCTTTACGCGTCAGTGCGCATCGTGCCGGTGGGTACGCCGCTGCGCTATCGTATACTGCGCAATGGCCAAGCGCTCGACGTGGCGGTGCCGACCATGACATTTGGCCTGCGCGATTGGCTGCTCAGTTTTGGTGTTTATGTCGCTATCGGCGTTGCTTTCCTGGTGATGGGAACCGCCCCCTTTATGTTTCGTGCGGCGACCCCGGTGGCTTGGCCGCTCTGCTTCATGGTGCTGACCGTGTTCGTCTGGTTCCAGACCACTTTCGATTTTATGACCGAAGCGGTGCTGCCCAAGGAGCTGCGCATCTTTGCTCTGACACTAACCCCCAGCGCGGCGATTCATTTAGCCTTGATGTTGAGCCGCTCCGGGTCGCAGCCCATGCTACGACCGCGTTTTCTGGCGGTACTATACGGCGTCGGCCTGGCGCTGGGGGCGATGAATAGCTTGACGTTTTTCGGTCCTCTGGAAACTTGGGCTTATAATTTCCGCGCCGGATATCTTTATGTTTGCATCGGCGCGCTGTGTTTTCTCGCGATCATCGGCCGAGCCCTGCGGCGCAGTTCATCGGATCTCGAACGCTCGCGTTTGCGGGTGATGTTCGTCGGTGCGCTGCTGGGTTTCCTGGTGCCGGGGCTGACCACTGTGCTGACTACTATTTTCCACCTGAAGATTCCTTATAATTTGGCCTTGGTGCCGACGGTCTTTTTCCCGATATCGATCGCCTACGCGCTGCTCAAATATAGCCTGTTCGATCTTGGTAACGCCCTGCGGGTTACGGTCAGCCGCATCGCGCTCATGGGTTTGTTGATCGGCGTCTACGCCGTGGTTGCCTTGCTGCTCGCTCCTTGGGCCGGTCAGTACGCCAAGGAACCGCTGATCCCGATCCTGTTTTCGATTCTGGTGGTGGCGATCTTCAATCCG
>JBGTCC010000352.1:0-5611 GCA_041749055.1 Thermodesulfobacteriota bacterium
GAGATCATCGATGCCAAAGAAGCATTACGCATCGGTCTGGTCGAAGAAGTCGTGCCGGCGGCCAAGCTTCTCGATACCGCGTTCGCGCTTGCCGGGCGCATCGCCGCGAATCCCTATTTATCCGTGCGGCAAGCCAAACGGCTGGTGAAAATGTACTGGAACTGGAATCGCACCGACGAAGGTTATCAGCAGGAGCTCGACGCCGTGCTGGAAATTACTCGAACCAAGGACTGCCAAGAGGGCATGCGCGCCTTCGTGGAAAAGCGCCCGCCGCGCTATACCTATCCTTACGACACCGACTGGCCGTTTCAGAAAAAAGGCCCGGCAAAGAAATCCAAGAAATAGCCGGTGATGACTTTTTCTCCAATCAGCGCGAACAGCTATCGCGTGGCGCCGGAAAAATTTAATCTCGCGCACAATGTGCTCGATGATTCGATCTCGCGAGGATGCGGTGCGCGGACCGCGCTCGTGGGCGAGTTCGGAGCGATCACTTACGAATCGTTGCAGCAACGGGTCCATGCCGTTGCCGCGGGCTTGCTCGATCTGGGATTGCAGCGCGGCGATCTCGCGCTCATCAAGATGAGCAACTCGCCGGAGTTTGCCGTCGCCTTTCTCGCAACGGTCAAGATGGGCGTGATTCCCGTTTTGGTCAACTCTCTGCTTACCGCAGTCGAGCTGGCCGCCGTGCTCGAGCAAACCAGACCGCGGTTAATCTTCACTGAAGTATCGCGCCATGACGCCGTGCGCGAACTGCGCAGCAGCGAATTGTTCAAGCACGTCGTTTGCGCCGGCGAATCGACGGGGAGTGAAATTCCGTTCGCAAGGTTGGAGGCAAAGTCTTCCAAAGCCGTGGTGACAGCCGATACGCGAAGCGACGAGCCGGCTTTCATCGTTTACACCTCCGGAACGACCGGTAAACCCAAGGGCATCGTTCATGCCCATCGCTGGATTGTCGCACTCGGTGATTTGAACCGCTACCGTTTGCCGCCGCAAGAGAACGACATGGTCATGGCCACCGGCGAATGGAGCTTTATCAGCGCCCTCGGCCACAATTTGCTTTTCCCGCTGCGCAACGGGGTCACCGGTGCGATCCTTCCCGGCCGCGCCACGGCGGAAAACGTTTTGACTGCTGTCGAGGGGTTCAAAGTCAACGTGCTCCATTGTGTCGCGACGATTTATCGCCGCCTGCTCGCGATGCCCGAGTTCGAGAAGCAGCACGATCTAACCAGCCTGCGCTGTTCCCACTCGACGGGCGAGGCTCTGCGCGAGGCGACCTATGCGGAATGGAAGCGGAGGGTCGGTTCTGAATTGTACGAGCACTACGGTGTTTCCGAGTACCAACTGGTGATCGGCAACGGCGTGAGAGATCCGGTTAAACCGGGATCGGTCGGCAAACAACTTCCGGGAGTCGGCGTGGCGATTCTCGATGACGATTTAAAACCGGTGGTCAGCGGCGAGCTCGGCCAGTTTGCGATTTCGATTTCGGATCCGGGACTGTTTCTCGGTTATTACAAAGACCCGGAGCGAACCGAGGCGGTGATTCGAAACGGCTGGTATCTCACCGGCGATCTCGCCTATCAGGACAGCGAAGGCTATTTCTACATAGCCGGCCGGCGCGACGACTGTTTCAAGAGCCGCGGCATTTTCATATCCCCGACCGAAATCGAAAACGCCCTGCAGAAGCACCCCGCGATCATCGAATCCGCGGTCGTGCCGGTACCCGATAGCGATATCGGCAATAGGATTCACGCCGTTGTGGTCTTGGCCGACGGCTACAAACCGTCGGCTGATTTCGCCCAATCCATCCGCGAAAACCTGCGCGCACAAATCGCCCCCTATAAAATCCCTCACAACATCGAGTTCGCCGAAAGCCTACCGAAAAGCGCGGTGGGAAAAATTCTTCGCGCCGGTCTACTCAAGCCGATATGAACGAAGATTGTGAGTTCAAATCGTTCAAGCCGTTCAATCGCGGCGCTCCGTTCAAATCGTTTTCCGGATCCGGACGTTTTGAACGGCTCGCCGACAGAACTCAGAAGCCGGAGCCGCCGTGGAAAGATGTCCACGGACAAGAGTGGCATTCTGGTGCAAGTTGGGGGAAGATTCGCCTTGTATGCCGTGGCGACGCTTACCGCCTCGGACTCTGTCGGCTATTCCTTAGACTTAGCCCAGCTAGTCGACAACATCCCGTTCCCCACCCCTCAATTTTTTTCAGTAGAGTCAAAGTGATCGAATATGGTCAACCCTTCTTCCCAGGTCGTGAGTCGCCGCTAGCGTGCGAGGAGCAGCAGGTACCCGACGCCGTCGATCTCATAGGTTGCGATCGACTGTCGCCCCGTTCGTCCGATGTTCGCGCGGTACAGGCTCTCCCCGATCGTACCGTCCGCGGCGACACGACGGATGTGCAACCCGCCAACTGCGTTGACCAGGAAGAGCGATTGTGCGGTCCCCACACGGAGATACGCCACGGTCGTCGCGAGGGTTATCTGCGTCAGCGATTCGTCTTCGTGCCACACCCGCGACCCGAGCGAGCCGTCATTGTTCACCCGATAGACAGATTGGCCGTCTCCTAAGGTGAACAGGAAGGTCGACGCACCGATGGAATAGGACGCGATCGCCATGAGCCGGCTAAGGCCAAAGAGGCCGGCGGGATTCGCCACTACGGCTTCGGGTCGCCCGTTCGCCTGCAGGCGAACGATGCGGAGATTTTCGCGCGCACCCGCAAGCGCCACGAACGCGCGATTGCCTGTGCGAAAAGCGCAAACGTGATCCCATGTCCCTTTCAAGAAGCTTGATGCCTGCTCCACGGCCGTCGCGGGATAGACTCGCGGCCCGATCGATCCATCCGTGCCGAGGCGCCTGATCGCAGTGTTATTTCCATCGGCGCTGGCAAGCAGCGCGAACCCGCTGTCGCCGATCGTGAAGGATGTTGCGATTGTGAGCCCCCGCGAGAGGGTGGATTCGCTGGCCACCGCGTCGAGCATGCCGTGGTCGTCGATCCGCCTTGCGATCGCCCGGCCGCTCTCGCTGGCGAGAAATTGCAGATAGCTGGTTTCGCCGTGCCGACTGGCAAACGCCAGTGACAAATCGGCAGACAGTCGCCGCAACTCGATGCGCTCGCCAAGCGAGCCGTTGGCATCGAGCTTGTACGTGGCAACATCGCCGCCACGGGCCTTGCCGCGCACCGAGCTGATGGCGTTGCGGATGAAGGTCGCTGTCTTGTCGTGCACAAAGGCGCTGCGCGCGATGGCGTTGTGGCTGAAGAGCTTGGTGAGCTCGTGCTCCTCGGTGGCCTGCTCGATGTGGTGGCCGTTTTGCCAAGGCGCGATGTCGTCGCGCTGATAGAAGGCGAGCACAGTCTTCGGCACGTCGCCCACGCTGGACACGCCTCCGGCAAGGTCCGCGCCGTCCCAGGAGACGAGCAGGTCGACCGTCAGGTCATTGCCCCATCGCCAGTGGTCTCTCGTCATGCCGGCGAACTTGGCGCAGCCATGGCTCTGCCCGACGAGAATGACGTGGCGCCCGCCGTCGGCGCGGTACTCGTCGAGGATGTCCTCCCACGTCCGGATGCCCGCGGGACGCACGGGCTCGAGCTCGGAGTTCTCCCATTTGCCGACGATGATCTGGTTGGCGAGGCCCTCGTCATTGGTCCGCCTGTTGCAGTAGCCGGAGGCGCGGATGCTCTTGAGCTCGCCCGCCAGGCTCTCGTCGTTCATCAGTCTCAGTCCGAGGTGCTCTAAGAAGTTGGTGCAGTCCCGGTCGCAGAGGTCGTTACACTGAACATTGCGATTGGTCGTCAGCGTTCTGATGAGCTCCGACGAGATGCCCCGAAGTCGACATCGGGCTACGTCGACCTTGATACCGTGGTCCGCGAGCACCGCCCGTGCGTTCGGGTCTCCCGGCGGAGTCGGTGGCGCCCCCGTCCATGCGCCACCCATCGACAACAGGATTAGAATCCGCGGGGCTTCCCGGGTGTCGACGGAAAGGGGCGCCGTGAACGTCGGCTTGGCGCGATTATCGAACGGCGCCAGCCGACAGCGGATGGCCGTGGAACCCGCGTGCAGTCGCACACGTCCGCTGCCGCCGGATTGCTGCGGCGGCGTCCAGATCGTGCTGTGGTCCACCCACCCAGAACTTGTCAACTCCTGAAGGGCGACCGCCGACACGGTGCGCGGTTCGAGGCCGCCCAGCGTGAACTCGAACGACACAACTTCGTCCGTGAGGATGACTCGGCGCACATCGGATCGAAGACGGACTTGCGCTGACAGCGGGCGATGATGAGTAGCAGCGAACTGCATGGCTGAAGCATCCTACGCCGTTGTGCAGCGTGTGCGTATAGAAGAATTTAGTATAGGGAATTGAGACAACCGTTATTTCTGACGCGAGCTATATCGCCGAGCCGGCGAGCCGTCAAGCGCACGTGTTTTGGGTGAAATTGCAGTTTTGCTTCGATTTGGTTCGAACCAGCGCCAGACGATTTTCAAAGACGACGTTGACTACGAGGACCCTTATAGGCGCTGAAGAGCTGTCCCGTTATCGAGACTGGATCCCAGTTTCGATTCATTATTGAGATTCCGCATGGCTATAATCGAGTGAAACTTCATTTTAGCGATCCCGCGGCCGGCACTGTCTTTGCACTAATTCCACCTAGCTTCATTAAAAAATAACCAGGAGGTCTTATGGGTATTATCGGATGGATATTTTTCGGGTTGGTAGTTGGGGTTGTCGGAAAGTTTTTAATGCCAGGACGCGATCCCGGTGGCTTTGTCATAACTATTCTGTTGGGCATAGGCGGTGCGCTAATCGGCGGATTTGTCGGCCAATCGCTCGGTTTTTATCGCGAGGGTGAGCCTGCCGGTTTTATCATGGCCGTCATCGGCTCTGTTTTGCTTTTGTTTTTATACCGAATGTTTGCCGGGAAGCGCACGATCGCTGATCGGCATTAATAAAACGGACTGCGATATTACAATAAACTAGTCATCACGGAAACCCGCTGTAATCGGCGGGTTTCTGTGATGAATTCAGAAACATCCGCAACACCTGCCAGAGAATTCCTGTCATAATGGTCAGTTGAGCACCCCTAACGTGTCCGACTCGGTGGGACTTGTCCTAGTCACAACATATTCCCGCATTCCTCGCCTCCGAGTTAACTGGAGATTCAAGAATTCCGATCAGAGTCATTCGACCTTTCGACCTCGAAGCCTCGCTTAAGAAAAGACTCCAGCCCTTTGCCGATCGCAAATGATGTAGGTGCTTTTCAATCGCGCTTGGGAAATTTCTCAGACGTGAAATGACCGAAACTCGGGGAATTCGCGAACGTCTGTACGCTTGACATAGAACTCGCGGATACGTAGTTTCCAGGCAGCACGATAAATAATCAGTAGGTGGAGTATGGCGAATGAGCTCGGCGTATTTTCGCTCCTTATCTTTATCTCGCTATTGCTGTTCTCCGCGCTGTTTACTTGGCGGCTCAAGACCCTCGATAGCAAACGAACTTAAATGGAAGGAATAGAATGAAACAGGAGCCTGAAGCGGACAGCCAGCCCTGGCACCCCCTGCTGACCAACGCGGCACCGCGCGATCACATCGTACAGCTTTACCAGGATCAAGACTT
>JBGTCC010000353.1:0-3746 GCA_041749055.1 Thermodesulfobacteriota bacterium
GATGGTCTGCCGCGTAAACTCTGGGATCGCTTCAAATCGAAAATCGATTCTTTGGGCGATAAGGATGAGCCTCGTGCGGACGATGACCGACGGAGGAGCGGTCGTGAGTAGCGATATTGCGTTCGTGTTTCCCGGCCAGGGCTCGCAAAGCGTCGGTATGGGTAAGGATCTCTACGATCAGTTTAATGCCGCGCAGCAAGTATTTGCCGAGGCCGACGAGGCCCTCGGATTCTCCCTGAGCCAGTTGTGTTTCGCCGGACCTGAAGCTGATTTAAAGCTCACCGAAAATACCCAGCCGGCGATTCTGGCCATGTCGATCGCGGCGCTGCGGGTGCTCGAAGCGGAAACCGACCTGCGCCCGGCCTATGTCGCCGGCCATAGTCTCGGTGAGTATAGCGCGCTGGTTGCCGTCGGTGCCTTGGCGTTTGGCGATGCGGTGAAAGTTGTCCGCGAGCGCGGCCGTTTGATGCAACACGCAGTACCCGCCGGCCAGGGGGCGATGGCGGTGATCCTTGGTTTGGAGATGGATGCGGTGCGCAGGCTGTGCAACGATGCCTGCGACAATGAAATCGTCGCGCCGGCGAATTATAACGGCGGCGGGCAAATTGTCATCGCCGGCGCGACGAAAGCTGTAGTACGCGCCATTGCCTTGGCCAAGGAGCGCGGCGCTAAGCGCGCCCTCGACTTGCCGGTGAGCGCGCCGTTTCATTGCGAGCTCATGCGGCCCGCGGCTAACGGCCTCAAGCAAGTCTTGCAAAACATTACAGTCAAGCCATTTTCCATCGGATTGGTTACCAATGTCGAAGCGGCGGTCAATCGCGACTGCCAGCGTGTCAAAGCGCTGCTCGTCGAGCAAGCGGTGCGGCCGGTGCGCTGGGAGGAGTCGGTAAAGCAGCTGTCCGAGATGGGCTGTCAACGTGCCTTGGAGATCGGCCCCGGCAAAGTGCTCAAGGGTTTGATCAAGCGCATCGCACCGGCGATGGAAACCGATAATTTCGCAACGCCGCAGGATCTGCCCCGTTTGAAAGCCGCTTAGCATGGCAAATCTTCAAGGTCAGATCGCGTTGGTCACCGGCGGCAGCCGGGGTATAGGTAGGGCGATTGCGCTGGCACTCGGCCGGGCCGGCGCTCATGTGGTGATCAATTACAAAGGCAATCAGGCCGCGGCGGAAGAGACGCTGGACTTATTGCAGGCGGCTAACGGTAACGGCGAGCTCAGTGTTTTCGACATCGCCGATGAGGCTCAGGTCGAGGCCGCGGTAAAAAATATCCTCGACGCCCAAAAAAACATCGACATCCTCGTCAACAATGCCGGGGTCACCTCGGATAGTTTGCTGATGCGCTTGAAGTCCAGCGATTGGGATCATGTCATCGGCACCAATCTTAAAGGCACCATTCTGTGCACCAAAGTCGTCTCGCGCCAAATGATCAAGCAGCGCGCCGGACGCATCGTTAATCTCTCGTCGGTGGTCGGCCAAATGGGTAACGCCGGCCAGGCGCTTTATGCCGCGTCCAAAGCCGGCATTATTGGTTTTACCAAAGCGATGGCGCGGGAATTGGCGTCGCGGGCGATTACCGTCAACGCTGTCGCGCCGGGTTTCATCGATACCGAAATGACCGCGCGCTTGCCGGAAAAACTGCGCGAGGATTTTCTTCGTTCCGTTCCCTTGGGGCGCTTCGGCACTTGCCAGGAAGTCGCCGATATGGTTGTGTTTCTAGCCGGACCTACCGGCAGCTATGTGACCGGCCAAGTATTTAACGTCAACGGCGGATTATACATGTAAGGATATTAAGAGGAGGTAAGGGAAGATGGCGGGATCGATTAAAGATAGAGTGAAAGAAATTGTCTGCGAGCAACTCGGCGTAAGTGCCGAAGAGGTGACCCCGGAGGCTTCGTTCATCGAGGATTTGGGCGCGGACTCGTTGGACATCGTCGAGCTGGTGATGGCGTTGGAAGAGGAATATGAGATGGAAATTTCCGACGAAGACGCCGAGAAGATCAAAACCGTTCAGGATATCATCACTTACATTGAGGCGCATCGATAACCGCCTTTGTCCGTACGCCGCTGCTCGGTGAACCGGCGGCCAGCGCCGCGGACTTTGTCACTGCAATATCGTATTGGAGTCGCTGAAGCGCCGGTACTCGTTGCCTGCGCTTTGGCGTTCGGCATGTTCTGAGTCGCGTCGGGCTATAATCTATGGTTTGGACAGCGGGACCTCATGATCGCCATCGGCTGTGACCACGGCGGAGTGGAGTTAAAGGATTTTCTTGTCGGCTATCTGCGCGCGAAGGGCATGGCGGTCTGCGATCTCGGCACCCGGGGCCGGGAGTCGGTGGACTATCCCGACTACGGCAGGGAAGTCTCCGAGCGAGTATCCGCCGGCCAATCGGAGCGCGGTGTGCTGATCTGCACCAGCGGTATCGGGATGTCCATCGTCGCTAATAAATTTCCCGGCGTGCGTGCGGCGCTGGTAGCCGATCTTGACGGCGCGCGTTCGAGCCGCGAACATAACGATGCCAATATTTTGGTTTTGAGCGGCGCCAGAACGGCAGCGCCGCTGGCGCAAGCGATTGTCGATACTTGGCTGACCACCGAGTTTGCCGGCGGCCGCCACCAGCGGCGGCTCGATAAGATTACCCAGGTTGAGCAGGAATTCGCCAACGGCTCCAAAGCTCAGCCTAAACCCTAAAGTTTCCAACAAGGAAAAGTCATGTCATTTCTCGAACAGGTAGACGCGGATGTGTTCGCCGCGATTCAACGGGAAACCCGGCGTTTGGAGGGCAATCTCGAACTCATCGCCTCGGAGAACGTCGTCAGCGAAGCGGTGCTGGAAGCCCAGGGCTCGGTGATGACCAATAAATATGCCGAGGGTTATCCGGGCAAGCGATATTACGGCGGTTGTGAGTTCGTCGACGAAGTCGAATCGCTGGCGCTCGCCAGGGCCACAGAACTGTTCGGCGCCGAACACGCCAATGTCCAGCCGCATTCCGGCTCCCAGGCCAACATGACCGTTTATCTGGCGGTGTTGAAACCGGGCGATAGCTATCTTGGCATGAATCTGGCTCACGGCGGCCATTTGTCGATGGGAAGTCCGGTGAATTTTTCCGGTTTTATCTACAAGGTTATTCCCTACGGCGTTTCCGAGAAGACTGAAATCATCGACTATGATGAGGTCGAACGGCTCGCCAGGGAGCACCGGCCCAAGTTGGTGATTGCCGGCGCGAGCGCTTATCCACGCATCATTGACTATTCGCGCTTTCGCAAGATCGCCGACGATATCGGCGCGTTCTTGATGGTCGACATGGCGCATATCGCCGGCTTGGTCGCCGCCGGCTTGCATCCGAGCCCGGTTCCCTGCGCCGATTTCGTCACTACGACGACGCATAAGACCCTGCGTGGGCCGCGCGGCGGCATGGTGTTGTGCAAGGCAGAGCACGCAAAGATTATCGATAGCCGGGTTTTCCCCGGCATGCAGGGCGGGCCCTTGATGCATGTGATCGCCGCCAAGGCGGTGGCACTCAAAGAGGCGTTAAGCCCGGAGTTCAAGATCTATCAACAACAAATCGTTAATAATGCCCAGGCTTTGGCGCAGGCGCTGATCGCCAATGGCTTTCGCTTGACCTCCGACGGCACCGACAATCATCTGATGCTGGTCGATCTGCGCAAATCGGAGATCACCGGCAAAGTTGCTCAAGAGACTTTGGATAAGGCGCGCATCACCGTCAACAAGAACGGTGTCCCCTT
>JBGTCC010000354.1:0-2456 GCA_041749055.1 Thermodesulfobacteriota bacterium
AAATCGTCCGGTTTTTGGATCTTCGGCGAAACATAAAAGTAGCCGTCAAGCTTATTGATCATGCCAGCGACCCAGACGAGATCGAGCCCGCTCACCATGGCGCCCAGGGCCGAGCCGGTCGCTGAGACGGTGTAGAACTCAGCCTCGTTCGCCGCCATCGCCGCCACCGCCACCGGACCGCTGCTCACCTGGACGAGATCGGCTTCGAGTCCATGTTCTTCAAAATAATGTTGGTCCTTGGCGACGAAGAAAAGCCCCATGCGCTCGCTAAAGTCGGCGAAGAGGATGCGCACTCTCTTGGTCGGCGTCGCTGCGAATACAGCCGACGCCGGAGTGAAAACCAGTAGGAACGCGATGATGATCACGTTTGCCACAGGCTTCGCGTGGAAAGAACGCAGCATGGAGAAACTCCTTCCAACCGATTGCTCGACGTTAATCGAAGAGTCTGGGTAATTGAATAACTCCACCCGGTGCAAAATTGCAATCACTGTTTCAGCGCACCGAGAGCGATCAGCGTCCGCTGCACGTCTTCAAGCGCCTCCGGCGTCAGCGGCGCCTGCGGGGGCAGTGGCGCACCCACTGCGTAACTCTGAAGTTCGAGAGCGCCTTTGATGCAGGCAGCGAGATTGTATTTGGCGAAAGCCTGGTTGAGCGCCCACAGCGGCCGCTGCAACTCCATCGCCCGCGTCCAATCGCCACGCCGGCAAGTCTCGTAAAGCGCAACACTCTGGCGCGGCGCGACACAAGCCGGCCCCGCCATCCAGCCGACGCCGCCGATCAACATGACCGTGGCGGGAATATGCGCCGATGCGGCAAATACTTTCATGCGCCCCTGCACTTGATTCAGAATCGACAATAGCCGGCCGGTATTGTTCGACGCGTCTTTGATGTAGCCGATGTTAGAAATGTGACTGAGCTGATCGATCACCGGCAAGCTTAAATCCGAGCGCTGAAAGTTCGGATTGGTGTAGAGAACCACCGGCAGCGACACCGATTCGGCGATCGCCTTGAAATACGCGAACACGCCGTCGTCGGACAGCGGAAAGTAGGCTTCGAGAATGGCGAGAATCCCGCTAGCGCCCATCTGGGCGAACTCCCGAGCTTGCGCTGTGGCATCGGCGCTCGTCGTCGACGCCACCCCAGCCACCACCGGCACCCGCCCGCGCGCCGCGTCGATAACCACTTCAACCACCCGCCGCCGCTGCGCCCAGGATAAGTAGGCAAACTCACCGGTCGAACCGAGCGGCGTCAGTCCTTGGACGCCGGCGTCGATCAAGTCGTCGCACAAGCGCGCCAGCACCTCGGATTTCACGTTTCCGTCCGCATCGACCGGCGAAACTAGATAGGGAAACACGCCGTGGAAATCAGCATCATCCATGTTCATAATACGACCCAACCCGCGCTTCGAAGAACGATCCATATAGCCGCAGCAACCAACATCGCAAAGGTTGGATACGCGGTCAAACCGAATCCCATAGCGCGGCCTGACGCACCGCGTTCATAGCCGATTGCGAAAAGGATGCGACCCGCGGCAAACAAACTCGCCGCTATTGGAACCGCGCGCAACCAAGCGAGCGGCATCGCGGCAGCCCAAATCATGTAGGCCGCGACCGCGAGCATGGCCTGCTCCAAAGTATTCTGCAGAATGGCTCGAAGGACCAACACCCGCGGCGTCCCACGGGTAAGCCCGCTACCGTCGATATCCTCCGGTGTGGAGAAGCGATGGTTCGCCACGCGCATGATTGAAAACATCAACGCCAGAATTGGCAGCAGCGCCCATTGGATCGCCCAACCGAGACGCGCACCGCTATCGTCGCGGGGAAGCGCGGCAGTGGGAATCGCCAGAAATCCGCCGCAAACAGCCGTAATGCCCAAGAGCGCCGCTGGAACAATGCCGCGGATCACCCCTTTTTGCTTTTCGCTAAAGATCGGACTCTCCTATTTCCTCGTTGGGCCAATCAGCGCGTCGAGTTCGATTATCTCTTGTGCCGCCTCGGCGATGCTCTTTGTCCCGGTGCAGATCCCGGTCGGGAGATCTCGGAGCTCGGCGACGACGTAGACGAGATACTCTTTCGCCTGCTCAAACGGAAAACCGCAAGCCTTCCCGCTCAGACGGGTTATGACTTCGACAGTGTTCGAACGCGCGCCCTTCCATCGCCGCAAGATTTGGAACTTCACCCGATGACTGCCGCTGTCGGTCAGACCGACGCGATCGAAAAAAGGCCTGTCGACCTGGACAACCCGGCCGCTAAACACCGCCGTCGATCGTTTCAATCCTTCAGCCGGTCCGGAGGGAGCGGCGCAACTACAAGCTTGAGCCGGCTCCGATGTCAGAACCAGGGCCAGCGTGGTACAGACAATCACTTTCGCCGCTACGTTCATGCTTTGAAAATCATCCTCATAGTCGGCTGGATTCTCATTGGATTCTAAACAACTGTCAAGATGCCGTCGCGAGC
>JBGTCC010000355.1:0-3338 GCA_041749055.1 Thermodesulfobacteriota bacterium
CGCATTGATATCGGGAATAAAATTGGTCTCCCAAATATTGATCAAGCCGCTGACATAGCGCTTCTTGCCGACCTCGAAATAATCTTCTTCGCCGTAGTAGCGGTCTTTGAAACTGTAGGGGCAATTGAAGACAAAATTTTCATCGCGATAAATATCGAAGGCCAACGGCGCGTTGGTGACCGCGAGGAAGCGCACCGGCTCGCGCGAGCCATTGACCAAGCGATGGGTCGTGTTCATCGGCGGCGCGAACAAACTCCATTTGCCCCACTCGAACATTTTCTTGTTGCCATGGTCGTCCCACAGCTCGGTGGCGCCCTGGCCGTTGAGAATGCAGATCACCTCTTCATAGAGATGCCGCTCCGGTTTCAGCGCATCTCCCGGTGGGATCTCGCCGATATAGCCGCCGGTGATCCCTTGCATGCCGTGCAGTTGAATGAACGCGGCCTTGCCGCCCATGCGCGCATAAGGCACCACCTCAAGTGTGCGTAAATCCGCCATGCCATGGCCGGTGTGTATCGGCAGCCCCTGGCTCTTCATCCAGCGCATGTAACCGGTTTTTTGATTGAGTGGCGCGATGTCCATTGGTTTCTCTTTCAGTGAGCTAATGATATCTACTCGTGAACTCAGTGATCGTTCAACCTGCCAGGTTAGACTTGAAACCGGATTCGGATGCAACGTTGAACACTTGAACTTTGAGCCTTGAACGCGGGCTTATGCCGGCTTGTGCCAGAACTCCCGATTGTTCTTAAAAATTTTTTTGGGAATCTTGGCGTAAACCAGATTCACCACGTCGACCGCCTCGCCAATTCCTAAATCCACGGCGAGGCTCGACAACGCATAAGCATCCGCGGCGCTCATACCTTTTTCCTCCTGAAGGAAATCGACCGCTTCCTGCATGGCGATTCTGGTGGCGACGTTTAAATCAACATCGAGCCCGGTAGTGAGATAATCCGTCGCGCTTTCCACCCGCGGCTGCTTGATTGTTTTGCCCTTATGCACGATGAATTGCAGGGTCGGTTTGAGTGAGATCTCGATGGCACCACCGTCCACCTCGCCGTCACCTTGCACGGCGTGCCCGTCGCCGGTGAAAAACTGCCCGCCCTTGTTGAACACGGGTAGAAATAACGACGAACCGATGCCGGTGTATTTCAAATCGATGTTGCCGCCCCAGGCGCCCGGCGGCGTGGATGAAACCAGCCCTAAACTCGTCGGCGGCGACACCGCCATGATGCCCATGAACGGATTGAGCGGTATCTGGATATCGTCGGAGAACAGCGCCACGCGCCGTTCGAGGTCGATGCGGATCAGTTTCGCCGTGGCCTCCTTGAGCAGCTTCGGTAGGACACCTTTGCCGGGACCGGTGTTATTGACACCGTAGGGCACACGAAACTTGATGTCGTGCACACGGATCTCCAAAGTATCGCCCGGCTCGGCCCCGTCAACATAGATCGGCCCGGTGAGAATATGCACACTCGCACCTTTGGGCCGCTTCACCTCGGCGTAAACCTGCTTGGCATCGGCGAGAACTTCGTTACCCGGAATCCCGTAGCCGGCGAAGAACTGCTCGGGATCTTTGCTGGTGGTCAGCCCCTGATGCGACAGCGCCTCAATCTCGACGATCTGTCCTGGCTTCACCGTCAATGCCGGCGGCAGATTCGCCGCGATATAGCCCCACAGGATCGTATCGGGCGTCGACTTCAACGTCGCGTCGGGTTGTATTGGTTGCTGAATCGCGGATTCGCTCATAATTGCTCCTTTTCTCGGCGAAGTTATCTGATCCACCGAAAGACTGTCAACGCGACGAGAGGAACAAGCCAAGAGGGCGGGTTTAAAACCCGCCCCTAAATTCGGAATCTCTCTTGGAATTCGATTTTTGCGCCCTTTGCGCTCTTTGCGGCTAAATTTCCTCTCCCCCAATGCCGCACCAATGAAAAAAGCGGCGAAGCCACAAACACTTCGCCGCCTTTGGTGACAATTAGAGGAATCTAATCGCGGATCGCCAGCGCGCCGCCGTCGACCGGCAGATCGATCGCATAGATAAACTCCGACTCATCGGAGACCATGAACACCACCGCCTTGGCGATATCCATCGGCACGCCGCGCCGGCCGGCGAGATTTTTCACGAAACGATTATCCGGCACGTCTTGTTGGCCCACCGGTGAGCCGATGCGGTTGGGCGAGACTGAGTTCACCCGGATGCCTTCGGGCGCCAGCTGCACGGCGATGGAACGGGTCAGATTCAACACGCCCGCCTTCGCCGTGGTGTACGCCGTCGCTTCCTTGCGGCCCCAGTGACCCGAAGTCGAGGCGATGTTGACGATCCGGCCTTTGCGCTTTTGCTCGATCATGGCTTTAGCCGCCGCGCGGGTGCAGTACCACACGCTGCGCAGGCACACGTCCATCGTCCGATTCCATTCTTCCTCGGTGATATCGAAGAGCGTCTTGTGATCGGTCCAAGCAGCGTTGTTGACCAGGATATCGACGCCGCCAAAGGCCTTCACCACGCTCTCGACCATGCTGTTGACGGACGCAGCGTTGGCAACATCGCAAACCAGCGAAATAGCCTTGCCGGGATTTTTCGCATTGATTTCATTGGCGACGCTGCTGCCGCGCCCTGGATCTAAATCGACGACAGCGACCTTAGCGCCTTCGGCAACGAACAGTTTGCAAACATCTTCGCCGATATTACGCCCCGCCCCGGTGACGATCGCCACCTGATCATTGAGTCTCATAAGTTCCTCCGGTTAATTTGTTGTTTGCTGCATATCAAAAGGCTTGGGAAAGTTCCAGTTCAGCGGCCCTAACCGGCCAGAGACATGTGAGCCGCCGCGTGCCATCGAAGAAAACGACGAACCAAGGCGAGAGATAGACAACCGCCAATGCGGTCCTCCAACCCCGATCCTTGATTAATGTTGGGATTCTAATCTAGCAGCCCGTCAGAGGCTTACCTTCTCGACGTAGAGGTCCTTCAAAAACTTGCTGTTCTTGAGCTCGTCGAAAAAGCGCGGCTCGATGATATCGGTGAGTTTGAGCTTACCGGTGCGCTGGTCCGCGACAGCGCTGACATCGACTAGGGCTTGGATAGATTCGTTGTTGAGCTCGGGCAAAGGCCGCAGTTGGGCGGAGTAAGCGTCATACATGGCGTCAACCGAAACACCCTGGGTGCCGGGAAAGTATTTCTTGAGGATCGCCAAGCTCTCGGCGCGCTTGGAAATGAAGTGATGGATCGCCGCGGCGTAGCCTTTCATGAAACGGCGAATGGTTTCTTCATCGCGCTTGATGAACGAGCGCGTGGTCATCAATAAATCGGTGACCACCGGAACGGTTTTGACTTCGAG
>JBGTCC010000356.1:0-7773 GCA_041749055.1 Thermodesulfobacteriota bacterium
GCCTCGGACCTGTTCGCCAGAACACTAGTGCTAGCAAGGGCTTGGGACGATTTTTTTGGCCCAGTTGACGACCCGGAAAAAGTCGCTAAACTCACAACCCATGTCTACAGGTTGTGGTTCAAACTGCACTAACCACTACATATAGGCATTTTCGCCTAATCCGGCGATTCGAGCGTTCGGGGGCCGAGGCGAGCAAAAATTCTCGCTAGCACCCTATAATTTTTGGATTCGGTTTTGCCGACAAGGATTTCCACGGTGGTGCCGTACGCATCTGCCAAAGCTTTGTTCACCAGGGTATAACGTCCCTCGCGGTCTCGGGCAAAAATAAAGTTCGGATCGGTATCGATAATGTGGCGAATCTGGTCATGCGACTTTTGCAGTTGCTGATGAGCGTGGCGCCGGTCAACCTCGCCGCCGATCCATACCGCCATGAGCCTCAAAAAATCCTTATCGGAATCGCTAAATTGTCCTCGATATGGCAATGCGCCGTGAAAACAGAGCGTACCGTAGAGCACCCCGTTTATGACTATTTTGGTTCCCATGAACGATTCCACACCCAGGGTGAGGTAGTCGGCATGGTTGGGCCATTCCGAGGCGCCGACGTGCTCATTACAAAGCGGTTCATCCGCCGCGACAACATAGCCGCAATAGGAGGCACGTAGCGCTAATCTCGTTCCTGGCGAAAGGCTACCATCCGGAGAATGCGCGCAGAGAATTTCAAGCTCGTCACCCTGGAGAAATGTCAACATACCACAGGGAAGACCATAACGCGCACAGCCGAACGCCAGTAGCGCGCGCACTCGCTGATCAAAGGAAAGTTCAATGGCGTTGGTTATCTCGTACAGCCGACGGATGCTCTGTTCGCTGGCACGAACCGCCAATTCCGCCTGCTTGCGCGCGGTGATGTCGAGCACGCTTCCGACGGATCGTAGAGCCCGTCCGTCGTCGTCGTAGAAGGTCTCACCGCGTTCGTCTAACCATTTGACGCGGCCATCAGCCAGCAGCAGGCGGTGGGTAATCTGGTACGGCAGGGGGTTGCGGACGGAATTGGTATAGGCTTGATCGACCGCCTGCCGGTCATCGGGGTGGACCAGGTTGAGAAATGTTTTATATGAGGCGCCAAACCTAGTCGGATCGATTTCAAGGATGCGAAATATTTCGTCGGACCATTCGAAACGATTTGTCAGCAGATCTAACTCCCAACTGCCCATCTGGCCGATGCGCTCCGCCTCAACCAGCTGACGATCCCGTCGCCGCAGCGCTTCCTCTATCTGTTTGCGATCAGTCATGTCGCGCATGATGGCGCAGTTATATTCCTCGTCTTCATACACGATGTAGTTGACGGTAAGTTCGGTCGTCAGCGGCCTGCCGTCCTTGGTCCGATGCGTGGATTCGATCTTTAACGAGCCGTTTTGCTTGAGATCTTCCCAGTGCGCCGGCCATGCTTCGGCAGGGAAGCTCGGATCGATGTCAGGCACTGTCTTGCCGATAAGCTCCTCGCGGGCGTAACCGAGTATCCTGCACGCGGCATCGTTGACGTAAACAATTTCGGCCGAGGGGAGAATCCAGAATATCCCGTCCACGGCGCGATCCATGCTAAATTGCGTGAGCCGGAGCGATTTTTCCGTGCGCTTGCGCTCAGTGATATCGCCCAGCGACAGTGATACGCCTACCAGCTTGCCGCTGGCGTCCCGAATCGGCGACTGAGTGACCGAAACATCGATCAGCTTGCCATCCCGTCCGAGGCGCACGGTGTCATAGAGCAACGGCTGAACTCCTTGGTTGATCTCGCTTCGCCGTCGCGCTACCTCAGCGAGCTTATCAGGCGGAATCAGCAAATCGATGTTTTTCCCAACAACCTCATCAGCCCTGTAGCCAAACAACCGTTCGGCAGCGGGATTCCAAGTAAGAATCGTAAGGTCGAGATCCCGGCTGATGATTGCGTCGCCCGAATTGTCAACGATCGCCGCCAGCCGGGCGCGCTCTAGTTCGTTGCGCCTTCGTTCGGTGACATCCGTGAGGATGCCGTTCCAAACTATACTGCCATCCGCTCCTCGCGGCTCGGGCACGGAATGCCCGCGAATCCACTTTATCGACTGGTCCGATAAACGAATCCGCCCCTCAAACTCCCATGGCAGCATCGTCTGCGCGGAAAGCAGAATGGAGTCGGACAAGGCTGCTTGATCCTCGTCCAGCACGGCATTCCACAACAGCGAAAAATCATGCACCACCGCTGCCGCCGAGTGTCCAATGAGAGCTTCAATACCGTCACTGATGGATATAAAATTTTGAGTGCCGTCGGCGCTCAATTGGTACTGGTACACCGCACCAGGAATGGTGTCGGTGATCCGGCGTAATTTTGTTTCGCTTGCCAACAACGCCTGTTCGGCGGCTTTGCGCTCACGGATGTCCATCGCTAGACCGCCGAGCAATCGGATACCGGCGGCATCGACCATGGGAAACTTCAGTACCCACCAGTCCTGGGGTCGGCCGTTTTTGTCCAATACCGTCTCAAACGCCTCGGTCGCGCGACCGGCAGCGAGAGCGCGTCGATCACTCTCGGCAAACATATCGACGTTGTCACGGGGCCAGAGCTCGGCGTCAGTCTTGCCGCGCCAGTCGACAGTATAGAGATCCTCCCAAGTCTTGTTCACATACACATAGCGGCCCATCTGATCTTTGATGAACGCAATTGCTGGGCTTCGGTCCATGAACGCCTGAAAGCGCTCTTCACTTACGCGCAATGCTGTTTCCGCCTGTATGCGCTCGGTGATTGTCGCGTCGAGCGCGGCGGCGGTATGCTTCCAGCGGACGCGCAACCCATGCTCACGCAGGTAGGCCAAAAGGAGCAACAAGATCAGTCCGGCGGTCGGAACCAGGTATTTTAGAATACTCTCCATTGTGAGCGGCGCCGGTTCGAGGCCACCGAACCATTTGGCGTAGATCGCGTCGTAGGCGCCGCTAGCGCGGACGTTTGCCAGACTGTCGTTGATCCGGGCCAAGAGCTCGGCTCTGCCCTCGCCCACGGCAAAAGCGAAATCCTGCTGGAAACCCACTTTGAGCCGGAGCGGATGGATATTGGCGAGCTTCAATTCCCGGATGGTATGGAGGCCCACCAGCCGCCCAACCAGCATAGCCTCGTGCTTAGTGGACGTCTCCAGCAACGTCATGCCGCTGGCGACCGTATCGACCAGCGTTAGATCGCTCCAACCGCGCATACGCGCATAGTCATGGGCCAGATCGGCTTTTATAACGATCAGCGACCGCCGCGCCAGGTCATCCTCGGACTTAATCCGGCTGCCCCCTTTGCGTGTAAACACCGCGCCGGCCATCTTGACATGCGGCACGGAAAAATCGGCGAAGCTCCGGCGCTCATCGGACTGCGCGAGATTGATCAGCACATCGATCTCGCCGCTCTTGAATTGATCGAGTAGCTGGTGAAAGGGGCCGGTCTTAATCGTCGCGTCCAGATGCGCCTCGCGGGCGACCGCCTCCCACAACTCGGCAGTAAAACCATCGGCCCTGCCGCCTTCGCGCACCAGAGCAAAGGGTGGAAAATCGAGCTCGCTGCCGACGATCAAACGCGTCTTCGGCGAGGAATCGGCCGCCAGCGCCAATGGGACCGCCGACAAACAAAGCGCCAACACCGAGCATCCAATGCGCCGCCGAAGCGACCTTGGCAGCGCCGCACTGGACGCAATCACAGACCCATGGCAATGCATGACAAACATGAATTTTATTATCATAACGCGCTCCCCAGAATTCACGGTTGGGGCGATTACTGAATGTACCGGGGGATGCCAGGGTTGGCAAGAAAACTTTTGGGTTTTCCCAGTTCTCGGATGGTTATTTTCTTGACGGTACGGATTGTTATCGACTACAAATCTTCAAGAAGATTTTCCCTGATCAGGAAAGGGCGCCAATCATGAGCGACGAAAACACCATCAGCCGCCGTAAGTTTATCGGCGCCGTTGCCGCGGTGGGGGCAGTCGGGTTCTCGGCTTGCGCCACCACCGGCCAACAATCTTCCAGCCTGTGGACGGCGGACCGAACCTCCGGCAAACTACCGCCGCGCGGCGAGTTCGTCGTGCGCAAGGCCTACATCGTCACCATGGACCCCAACTTGGGCGATATCCCCGACGGCGATGTCCATGTGCGCAATGGCGCAATTCTGGCGGTGGGCGAGAACTTAACTGCGCCGGGCGCCGAAGTCATCGACGGCCGCAACCGCATCGCGTGCCCCGGGTTCATCGACACCCACTTTCATCTCTGGGGCAGCTTCGCCCGCGGCGTGGTCGCCGACGGCGACTTCGATTACTTCCCGGTGATGAGCAAGCTAGGGCCGGTGATGACGCCGGAAGACGCCTACGCCAGCGCGCGGCTGGGAATTACCGAAGCTATTTTTTCCGGACTGACGACGATTCACGACTGGTCGCATAACATTATCGACGGCCGGTACGCCGACGCCGACCTGCGCGCGCTGCGCGACTGCGGCATCCGCGCGCGCTTTTCCTACGGCTACAGCCGCAATCTGCAGCAACGGCCCAAAGAGACCGCCGACTTCAATGACATAGCCCGGGTCCAACGCGAATGGTTCGGCCCATCCAACGACGGCCTAAGCACCATGGGCTTTGCCTCCCGCGGCGCCGGCGACACCCCGCCGGAGGTTTACCGAAAAGAATGGGAGAACGCGCGCGCCCTCGGCTTGCCGATCACCCAGCACGCCGGACGTTCTCTGGCGGAGATCAAACGCTTCCGCCGCATCGAAATGCTCTACAACGACAAGCTCCTCGGCCCCGACGTTCAGCTGATTCATACTTACAGCGCGTCGGAACGCGAACGCGCCATGATGGCCGAAACCAAGGTGCATAATAGCATCGCGCCCTACACCGCCTCCCGTTTGGCCTCGGGCCTGCCCTATCTCGGCGATCTATTGAAACGCGGCGTGCAATGCAGCTTGTCGGTCGATACGACAACGGTGGGCGGCAACGCCGACATGTTCAGCGTCATGCGGCTGATGTTGCAGTTGAATCACCTGCGCTCGATGAACGTGATGGAAGTCCAGCCGCGCAGGATCTTGGAATTGGCGACCCTCGATGGCGCCAAGGACTTGGGCATTGCCGAACGCACCGGCTCGCTGACGCCGGGCAAGCGCGCCGATTTGATTTTAGTTAGAACCAACGACATCAACGTCGCGCCATTTATCAACCCGGCATTGTTGCTAGTCCAACAGGCCAATCCCTCCAACGTCGACACCGTCGTCATCGACGGCAGAATTCTCAAACACAAAGGCGAACTCGTCGCCCTCGACACGGAAGAAGTCATCAACAAAGCGACGGAAGCGTTCCACGCTGCGAGAAAGCGCGCCGGCGGACCGTTCTGACGAAGTAAGGGGTGAAGGGTAAGGCGTGAGGGGGTTCGATCCGTTCGCCTCATCCTTTACCCCTCACCCCTTACCTGCCCAATCAAAGCTTAGATCAAATCTTCATGTGGGCCGGCACCTACTTGGTCAACGATTGAGACCGAAGGAGCGCACGATCTCGCGGGCGACAATATCCGTAGTACTACCGATGGAAGTGACCGCGATACTCTTTCCTTTTAGATCAGCGCCGGCTTTGATCTCCGGCCGAACGTTCAGCGCCAAGGCGGGACGAATGCCGCCGAAGGCGAGCACTTTCACCGGCAGCCCAGTGGTCGCCGCCCGCATCATCGTGTCGGCCAACGTCGAATAATCCAAATCGCCCTGCAACAACGCCGGCCCGACCAGCCGTCCATTCATCAGTACGATTTGCACGTCGAGCCCTTCCTCGCGAAACAGACCGAAGCGCACGCCAGTGTAGGACGGCAATTGACTGCGCGCGGTGACGGGGATACCTAACGTCACTTTCTCAAGCTTTTCTTGGGCGAACGCCGAAGAAACCAGCGAGAATAGAAAATATCCGACGACGATTGGCAGATGATCTGGTTTAATCATGGGAAACATCCTCAGGGTCAACGGCGCGAATACTAACCGACCGAAAAGGGCCCAGTCAAACCGCAGTTGCCAATTGAATCAGCTATCGCACATGGGTTATGGTCGCGTCGTTGGATAAGGGAGGTCACCATGCCGATCGCAAACGTACGCGGCGTCAACATGAATTACAAAGTTCTCGGCGATAGCGGACCTTGGGTGGCGCTCTCGCCCGGGGGCCGGCGCGACATCAGCGGCATCGAATTGCTCGCCGGCGAAGTCGCCAAGAAGGGTTACCGCGTCGTCGTCTTCGACCGGCGCAACACCGGCGCCTCCGATGTCGTCATCGACGGCAATGAGTCGGAATATGAAATCTGGGCCGACGATATCCACGAATTGCTAAATCAACTCGGCGCCCTGCCCGCCATCGTCGGCGGCAGTTCCTCCGGTTGCCGCACCGCGCTGCTATTCGCGCTGCGCCATCCCGAGAGCGTGCGCGCGCTGCTGCTCTGGCGCGTTACCGGCGGCCGCTTTGCCTGTGAGCGATTGGCGGAAGAATATTACGGCCAGTTCATCGCCGCGGCGAAAGCCGGCGGCATGGCCGCGGTGTGCGCCATGGAGCATTGGCAGGAGCGCATCGCCGCCCGCCCGGAAAACCGCGACGCCCTGATCAAAATGGCGCCGGCGCGCTTCATCGAAGTCATGTCGCGCTGGCGCGAGTACTTTCTCAAGGGCGCCGACCTGCCGGTCATCGGCGCCACCGAGGCCGATTTGCGCTCGATTAAAGTTCCCGCTTGCATCATCCCCGGAAACGACAACACCCACGGCCGGCAAACCGGCGAAACCCTCGGACGCCTGGTACCGAAAAGCGAAGTGCATATTTTATTTCCCAAGCACCACGACGAACCGCTCGGCCCGCGCGAGGAGTGGGACGAAAAGGCCGGCGAGATGGCGGCGTTGTTCAGCGATTTCGTCAGGCGCGCGGCATCGGCCAGCGGCGCCTAGCGGGTGTTTCTATACTAATGAATTCGCCGAAACTTTTGACTCTAAGCCTGCTTATTCTGCTCGCCGCCCCCGGCGCGGCGCTTGGCCAGGAACTTAAAAAAATCAGGATCGGCTATCCAGCCGTCAGCACCACACAAAGCCATATATGGGTCGGCCATGAACTCGGACTATTTAAAAAATATGGCTTGGAGGTGGAGCCGATTCTGCTGCGCGGCGGCCAGATCGCCACGCAAGCGTTGGCCGCGGGCGACCCGCCGATCGTGAATATCGGTACGGTAGTGCAGGCCGGCCTGCAAGGCCACAACCTCGTGCTGGTCGCGGCGGTGCAAAGCAGTTACGACTTTGTCGTCTTTACCCGGCGTGGCATCACAAAACCGGAGCAACTCAAAGGGAAAAGACTGGGGATAACCGGATTCGGCTCAGCTACCCACTTTGCATCCACGCTGCTGCTCCGCCATTTCAATCTTGAACCCAACAAGGACGTCGCCCTGGTGCCCTCCGGACTCGACCCCGAGCGCGTCGCGGCCATCACGGCGGGAAGAATCGATGGATCGTTTTTCACGTCCGTCGCCGCGCCGCTGGCGCGCAAAGCCGAACTGCACGAGCTACTTTATATCGGAGACCTGGGCATCGAAGTGCAGGGAAACGGGTTGGCGACCTCGCGCGCATTTGTTCAAAGCCAGCGCGACACGGTTAAAGCCGCAGTGAAGGGATACGTCGAAGCGATCCACTTCATTTTCGCCAACAAAAAAGAAGCCCAGAAAGTCTTTGCCAAATACATGCGCAACGACGACCCGGAGTTTCTCGAGCTCGCCTAC
>JBGTCC010000357.1:0-6063 GCA_041749055.1 Thermodesulfobacteriota bacterium
TCGGCAAGAGAGTGCGCTTACAATCGCACTCTCTTGCCTCTGTGTTTAGCGTCCCCGCGCGCGTTTTCGGCCAGAGCCCTGCGCTGTTTTTGACCGCGACTTGCTCTTATGCGTCGATTTGGTTTTGCTTGGGGACTTCGAACGCGTTCCCGATTTCGGCTTGTTCGACCCCACACTCCTGCTGATTTCTTGCTTGCGCTTCATCATCTGTGCGCCTAAGTCCGAAAGATCGAGCTCGCTGTCCTCTACCTGTGGGAACATCTCGCCTTCTTCTTCCTCGACGTGATGCTGGACGGCTTGCATGAGCTCGGAAAACGTAGCTTCAAATTCGCTGCCTTCTCCGTTGCCCTGGCCGCTGGCTTTTTTCACCTGGCTGATTAGCGACTTTGCCTCCTGGTGTTCTTCTTTCGCCTCGTCAACTAATTCCTTTGCGTCAATCGCATTCTTGACGGCGGGATAGAAAACCTCTTCTTCCACCTGTGCGTGAACTTCCAGTTCGGCCATTGCCTGCTCGGCCAACCGTCGTTTGGCATCGACCGCCTTGCTCTGCTCGAATTTGCTGAACAAGGCCTGCACCTTCTTATGGTCCTGACGTAGTATTTGTGTCGCGTTCGGCATAAAAAATCTTCTCCTTTTGATTTGACTAGACTTCTACCCGTTGCAAGAGCCACACCAAGGGTTCGGATGGCCGAAACGCTTGCTCCCCCAGGCAATTATCTTTTGCTCGCTCGACTTGCGAGTTAAGTCCAACTTCTAACACTTTCGTTCCTTGTCTCTGTGTTAATTACGAGACACACCATGTGTGATTTGATCCCGTCGGTCTTGCACATTTGCGCCATGCGTCTGAATGCGTGGCATTGCGCTTGCGACATCCATGGGCAGCGGAAAGTGAATACCATGCTATCGTTTTGGATCGTGCTCAAAGAAGCGTTTAACCAATGGTGGAATGAAGACCGGCCGTTCGAGTTGGCCGCCGCTCTGGCTTATTACACGCTCTTCTCGCTTGCTCCGTTGCTGGTGATTGCGGTGTCTGTGGCGGGTTTTTTTTTCGGCCGCGAAGCAGCGCAAGATCAGTTGGTTCAAACGCTCTCGGGTTTTGTCGGTAGGGACGCCGGGCTGGTCATTCAAACTATGATCGACAACGCCGCAAAACAGCGGACTTCGGATAGTATCGCGGTAATGGTCGTTGGCGTAGCGCTGTTGTTATTCGGCGCCGGCGGTGTGGTCGGGCAACTACAAAGTTCACTAAACATGATCTGGGGAATCGAACCTAAACCCGGCCGCGGCGTGCTCGATTTCGTCAAAGAACGCTTCATTTCGTACGCAATGGTGCTTGGGGTCGGTTTTTTATTGCTGGTGTCTCTGGTTGTCAGCGCGGCGCTTTCTGCCTTCGATCGGTTTCTCCAAGGGACGATGTCGAGCAGCAGCGACCTGCTCCAGGTCATCCATTTTATCGTCTCACTTGGGCTGATCGCATTTATTTTCGCTGCTATTTATAGATTCATGCCGGACGGCCGCATCGCTTGGAAAGACGTCGCGGTCGGCGGGATTCTAACCGCTCTCTTATTTAACGTCGGAAAGTTCTTCATCAGCCTCTATCTCGGGCAAAGCTCGGTGACGTCGGTTTACGGCGCGGCCGGGTCCCTCGTCACCTTGCTTTTATGGATCTATTACTCTTCGCTAATTTTTTTCTTTGGTGCCGAACTGACGCAGGTCTATACCACCACATTCGGTTCGGGATTAATCCCGTCGCACAACGCACAGCCGGCAGCGCCTGAAATACACCGGGGCAAGCGCGTGCGGCATAACGACCGCCGCCTTGTGCGACCAAGGTGATCGAATCCGTCTGCCGCGCGCTGAGCCGCAAGCCTGCTTCGCGCTAATCTTCGTTGAGGCCTCGCATCGACGACGTTCGGATGCGACGTCAAAGCCGCTTACGGTTTGGAATTTGACCTGTTTCGCCCGGCACCGGAACTCGCGCTTTCGTCCGCGGGTTCGTTCCAGCCTGTTGTGCAGGGATGGGCGGCGCCGGGAAAAGGATCGCCGATGTGTCCCTATGAACTCCGGTGGCAACCCTGCGTACTTTGCCGCCTTCGCTCCGTTCGATGTAAACCCCGTTGAGACTATAGCGGGTCTCGTCCGTCGATACCGAACAGATCGTCCGCTCGATCATTTCGCGCACGGTTACGTCGGCATGCGCACGCCGCCGGTGACGCCTTGATTGCGATTGATTATTTCCAACGCCAGCGCCGCCTGGTCGGCGGCGTCAACCAATAGGAGCACCTGTCCAAGCTCAAGTTCCGGAATGCTGGGAATTTCTGCCGCAGCCGCCGTATGCACATTGGTTTCGGAGACAAAGCTGTCCTGAGCGGTGCTATCCTGCATGGCCACGGCGATCCGATCGTCGGCAAAACCGGCATCCTTTAACTCTTCGACCGCTTCCCTGGCTTGCCGCGAATTATCGAATAGCCCGGTGACCCGGGTCTCGCTTGCCAACACACCGTCACCCAGGCTTGACTCTTCGTCCGCGTCCGACAAGTCCTGCTCTTGATCCGGCGGAACCTCGGCGGAGTTGGACACCCGTTCAAGAGTTTCGCCCGCCAGATGGCGGTTTCCGGTCGCCGTCGCAAGCTCACCCAGAGAGGTGATACCGATCAATTCGTCGTTTTCATTTAGAACAAACAGCCGACGTATTTGATGCTGTTGCATCAGTGCCGCGGCCTCTTCTACCGTTTGATGCTCGTAACAACAAACGATGTCAGGGGTCATGACCTCGCTCACGGTGGAGATTGTTGGATCGTCGCCGTTGGCGGCAGCTCGAATCGTAATGTCGCGATCCGTCACCATGCCGAGCAGGCGGTTGTCGTCACAAACCGGTATCGATCCGATATCGAAATCGCGCATTTTTTCCGCGGCCTGTTGCAATGTATCTTCCGGGCCGATCGTTTCGACGTGGTAGTTGATAAATTCTTTTAATTGCATGTTAAACCTCTCAAGTTGAAATTTAATCGTCGTGGAGACAAAGAAATCCCATGCAACCATCGTACCAAATCAATCGTCCGGCTGCGTGCCGCCGCGTCTTTGGAAAGTGTCTTGATTGTGATCCGACGGCCAATGAAATTGACCGGATCTGATACACACCTGCCCTGGGGCCAAACGTGAGCGGACGTATTTGCCGCGTGCAAAGTTAGCTGTTCCCTGCGCCCGTTAACTGCGGCTCTCCGCTTCTCATTGCAGACCATCACGTGAGTGTTCTGCCGCTTGCGAACTGTCTATTGCCGGTTGCCTATCGTTGTCTTCATCGGCTCGCGCCTCGCTCACGGTCGCGATGGCCCGCCGCCTTGTTCTCGGCTGGTCAAGCGCCGCGCCATTGCCCGCCGGTACGGTGCGAAACACCGCCATCGATCGGCCTTTGAGATCGTAAGCTTTGCCGCCCGTAAACCAATTGTGTTTCGCGCCGAGGAGCGCCGTGTCGATCAATCTTTGCCAACGCTGGCCTTGGACGCGCGCCGGAATCTTGAAGGGAACCGCCTCGTGGAAAGCGTTCATCAGAATTAGGATCGAATTGCCTTTTATGTCTTGGCCGCGTTCGTCGACGTCGCCGATCAAATCGCCCGACATGCGCATGCCGAAACATTGGTTAAAGCCCGCGTTCCAGCCCGCCTCGCCCATCGGCGACCCCGACGGCTCGAACCAGGAGATGTCGCTCTCATCGCCGCCGAAAATCGAATGCCCTTGAAAAAATTTACGCCGTTGAAAAACCGGTTGGCTGCGGCGGATGGCAATCACCTGTCTGACGAATTCGAGAAAATTGCGTTCGTCATCGGTCAGTTGCCAATCGAGCCAGGTGAGTTCGCTGTCCTGACAATACGTGTTGTTGTTGCCTTGCTGGGTGTGGCTCAGTTCGTCGCCGGCCAAAAGCATCGGCACGCCTTTCGAAAATATCAAGGTGGCGATGAAGTTGCGTTTTTGCTGCCAGCGCAGCGCGTTGATTGCGGGATCGTCGCTGGCCCCTTCGACGCCGCAGTTCCAACTGTTGTTATCATTGGCGCCATCCTGATTATTTTCGCCATTGGCCTCATTGTGCTTCTCGTTGTAGCTCACCAAATCTTGCAAGTTGAAACCGTCATGGCAGGTGATGAAGTTGACGCTGGCATGTGGCTTACGGCCGTCGCTTTGATAAAGATCGCTGCTGCCGCTCAGGCGCGTGGCAAATTCCGACAGTGTGCCGCCGTCGCCCTTCCAAAAGCGCCGGACGCCGTCGCGATACTTGCCGTTCCATTCGCTCCAGAGCACCGGGAAATTACCCACTTGATAGCCGCCCGGGCCGACATCCCAAGGTTCGGCGATCAATTTAACCTGCGACAGCGTCGGGTCCTGGTGAATAATGTCGAAAAACGCGCCAAGGCGATCGACTTCATAAAGTTCCCGCGCCAGGGTGCTGGCGAGATCGAAGCGAAAACCATCGACGTGCATGTCGGCTACCCAGTAGCGCAAACTGTCCATGATCAACTGCAAGACGCGCGGATGGCGCACGTTGAGCGAGTTGCCGCAGCCGGTATAGTCCATGTAAAAACGCTGATCCTCGGGTGAGAGTTTGTAATAAGCGACGTTGTCGATACCGCGCAGCGACAGCGTCGGACCAAGGTGGTTGCCTTCCGCGCTATGGTTGTAGACCACGTCGAGAATGACCTCGATGCCTGCGGCATGAAACGCCGCCACCATCATTTTGAACTGCTGCACCGCGTCCTGGGGAATACTCGTTGCGCAATAGCGGCTTTCAGGCGCCAGGTAAGCCAGCGTGTTGTAGCCCCAATAATTCACCTTGCCGCGGTCGACCAGACCGCGATCGTCGATAAATTGATGCACCGGCATCAGCTCCACCGCGGTGACACCCAGATCGAGTAGATGATTGACCACCAACTCCGAGGCCAACCCGGCATAGCTGCCGCGCAGCGGTTCGCCGACTCCTGGATGCAGTTGGGTAAAACCTTTAATGTGCAATTCGTAAATAATCGTCTTATGCCAGGGCGTGCGCGGCGTTTTGTCATCGCCCCAGGTAAAAGCCGGGTCGATGACCACCGCCAATGGCGCATAAGGCGCGCTGTCCCGCTCGTCGAGGGCGAGGTCGGCTTCCGGGTCGCCCATCCGATAACCGAACACTTCGTCGGCCCAGCGCAACTCCCGGCCGATCGATTTAGCATAGGGATCGAGGACGATTTTGTGTGGGTTGAAGCGATGGCCATGGCTTGGCTCGTAAGGACCATGGACCCGATAGCCGTAGAGTTGCCCCGGCAAAACTTCGGGGAGATAGGCGTGCCAAACCTGATCGGTGCGTTCGGTTAATTCCAAGCGCTGGGCTTCTTGACCGGCATCGATGCTCTCGAACAAACAGAGCTCAACCTTGCTTGCCGATTCTGAAAACAGCGCAAAGTTGACGCCCTTGCCGTCCCATGTTGCCCCGAGGGGATAAGGTTTCCCCGGCCAGACTCGCATAGTTCCTCCACGACACTTCTAAAAAGTTTCAAATCGCTAAATTACCGTTCCATCGCTGGGCTTTGACGCTAGAACGATCGCCGCGTACGCCGGGATTTTCCAAGTTTGTATGCCGTACGGCGTGGTGCCCCGGCCGCCGTATACCGGCCGCTCGCTCGACCAGATGATTTGCCATTGCGATTTATCCGGCGGCGCTAGGAGCGGCTCCGGAGCGGGGTCATAGACGTAATCGATATCGAGGTTGATGACGAGGAGGCGGTCCCCGTCTTCCTCCGAGCCGAAAAAGCGCAGGATAAAAATTTTCTCCGCCAATACGGCGCCGTCAAAGCCCAAGGCACCTTGAGCGCGAAACACCGTATCGTCGCGCCGTAGTTTTAATAAGTCGCGATGCAGCTGATAGATTTGTTTGTGCTCCTCGCGTTCGGCAAGTTTCAACTTGCAAGCTTCGAAGGTCTGCCAAGCGGCGGGATCGGGGATAATTGCCTGGGACTCGGGGGTCGCAAGACTGCTAAATTGACTAACGAACTCGAGCCGACCCTGGTAGACCAACTTGGCTAGCTCAGGCTT
>JBGTCC010000358.1:0-2284 GCA_041749055.1 Thermodesulfobacteriota bacterium
TCAAAACCTGTTTCTCCCCTCCATGAAGCTAATCAAGAAGAGCCGGATAGGCTCCAAGCTTAAGCGGTGCTACGACAAACCCCAGACTCCGTTGGAGCGGGTGCTCCAATGCCCCCAGGCCGATCCGATCAAAGTCCAACAGCTTATACGGCTACGCGATACCACCGATCCCTTTGAGCTGGCCAAACGTATCGAGCAAAAGCTTGAGCGCATCTTTGACCTGGCCAACCAGCGCGTCAGCCCGCAACCCAAACAGCCCAATACTCACCCATCCCCGACTCGCAGTGAAAAACAGACTCTCAGTGAGATCGCCAAGATCTTTGGCGATCAACTCCAGAAATGATCCCGATGGACCCGATTGATCTCGACAGCGTGCTAATCAACCAGCCCTTCATCGAGAAACTCGACACGGTGCAAACAAAATCCGCAAGACCACAGAACTCTACTGGATCGAAATCAACGGCCCAACACCGGTTGACGCGGGGATGTCTGGGTAAGGGTCACTCCCATTGCGTTGATCCTGGGGCAATTGTGGAGGAAAAATTTCACCATCCATCACCCCATTTTCAAAAAGCGAAGAATGCGAAGCCAAAACAACCGCGACTCCCTTGTTGACATCAACGTACGCAGAAAACCAAAACCAACCGTGAAAAACTACCAACGGCTGGGTTACATTCTCTTATGAGTTGACGCGCACCGCCGCCGCCGATGAAAATGACCTCGACGTCGACTCCATGTTTTCGGAACAGTCCTTTTTCTTCGGCAGCCCAAATGCTGCCGTTGGTAGCGCCAATGGAACTAAGGCCGAGGCGGAGTTTCTCTTGACCGATCGCCTGTGAGCCCGACATAATAACTAATAACAGAAGGGTTACGCTGTAACGGACAAAAGTTGCGGTATTCATCAATGGTCTCCATCAACACTGAAACACTTCCTCACAAACAATAATAGCTCCCATAGGCAAAATACACGCCAAACGGCTGGCAGGTCGGAAACCTGGACAATGGCGACGCGATTGAAGGATATCTCGACGCTTTCGTCCGGCGGCGTCAGACTGGCGAGGAAACCCTGCCCAATTTTCAGGCGCGCTGCCTAGCCGTTGATCAGAATACCGGAATTTTCTTGAGGATTGAAATTCTAGTGTCTTCTGCGGACCCCGGTGGTCATAGTGTGGAAAGCGGTGCGTCTGCACCGATGGGTTTGCCAAAGTCATTTCAAGGCAACATCTAGATATGGATAAACGCCCGCACCCAATTCTTCGGCAACGCGGTATGACCCTGGCCGGTGACATCTTCGGCGAGAAAAACATCGCCGGGGCCGAAGGTTTTTACCATGCCGTCGCCGATGCCAATGTCGACCGGTCCAGAGAGCGTGATGCACCATTGGCGGCGCGGTGCGTTGTGCCAGCCGTGCAGATCGTCACGGTTCTGATCATTCTTGAAAACCAACGCCTTGGCGGCGATGGTCGAGAGGAAAAACTGCGAGCTTTGGGTTTGCTCCAGTTCTTCAAAGTGCGATTTGCCGTCGTTGCCGGTATACATTCGACAGAATTGCATAAAGCCTCCAGTGCTAATTTTCTCTAGCCTTTAGCAGTAATCCATTGAGTATTCCATGCTAACTAAGCAAGTTCGTTGACAGCCGGGCGAGGGCGGGATAGCAAGAGCGGAGATTTTCACATCGGGGGAAAAATGGCTGAGACATCCTGGCAAGCTACCTGGGGCGATAAGAAATTCATCGAAGACTGGGCGAGCAAGGGCAGCTGGCAGGCGCCGATCCGCGATGTCCAGACGGCGATGGTTCTTCGCATGATCCCGCAGCCCATTGACGCGCCGATTAGAGTGTTGGATGTCGGCGCGGGCTTCGGCGCCCTGGCGGCGGCGATGTTGCGCGATCGTCCCAATGCCACGGCAGTATGCCTGGATGCTTCTGAAGCGATGTTGAAACTCGGTCCAGAGAGAAGCCCTGACTTGAAGGATCGCATGACCTTTGTTCAAGGCTCCCTCGAGTCGCGTGATTGGCTCAAGTCGGTGGATGGAACTTATGATGCGGTGATTTCGGCGCGGGCGCTGCATCATTTCACAGAGAATCAGCGCCGCCGTGATATTTTCAAAGAATTGTTCAGCTTGGTGCGCGCCGGCGGCTGCTTCATCAACGCCGATAACGTCCGCGCCACAACCAGCAGTTTAAGCGAGCGATATCGCCACGTTCGGGACGAGTATCTCGACCGTTATGTCAGGCAATCGAGTGGCGGTAAAACCAATCTCGCAGAAGCCAGAGCGGCGACGC
>JBGTCC010000359.1:0-3361 GCA_041749055.1 Thermodesulfobacteriota bacterium
GTAGTCGCCGCAGGCGACGGACAATCGAAGTTTCGCTGACATGGAACCTCCCCTTTTCCAAAACCCCGCACTGGAGTACGGGAGTGGTGGAGTGCTGGAGTGTTGGGTTTAAGATCCGGACATCTTCAACCCATCACTCCATTACTCCCACACTCCATTCCTCACTGGTACAGCTTCTGCACGAAGCCGTCCTTCTCGATCTCATCGAGCAAGCTCATGTCGACGAACTCGCTGGGGGTTCTTTGCCCGGCGTTGATCGAGGTGAGAATATTTTTTATCCCCTCCAATTCCGTGCGCGGCGAGCGCGCCAGACGGTCGGCGAAGAATTTATAGGTTCCCTCCACCGCTTCGGCGTCGGTGATCTGCAAGTATTTGCGGAGAATTTTCAGACTGCCCTCTCGGTTGGTTTTGACATAGTGCATGCCCTCAATCTGCCCTTTGAGAAATCCCTTGATCGCCCCACGGTTTTGCTGCAACTCGGCGCGCGTAACGATATTCGAAGTGTTGGTGAAAAAACCGAAGTCGCCGATGTCGGCGAGCACGTTCATGCCGAGCTTGCGCGCCTGATAGATCTCAGGATAGGACTGCACCGTCGCATCGACCTTCTTGGTGATCAGCGCCGCCATGCGCGCCGAAGTGCCGCCGGTCTGCAACATGGAAATATCCTTGGGGTCCATCTTCCACGCTTTAATCGTCATCAGCACCGCCGCGTCGTTGGAGCCGCCGAAGCGGTTGATGCCGATGACCTTGCCGCGCAGTTGCTGCGGCTCTTTAATCTCCTGGCGGGAGACCAACAGCATCGGCAACTTATTTTCCAAAGTCGCCACGATCACCACCGGCGCCCCTTGAGTCGCGCCAATCACCGCCGAAGAAGCCGCCGTCTGCGTCAGTTGCAAGCTGCCGCCGACCAGCGCCTGGATGTTGGGCGAGCCGGCTTGGATCGACGCCATGCTTCTTGCTGAACCCCAACTCCCGATTGACCCACAGCGGCAACTGATAACCCGCCGTGCCGCCGTAGCTGACTCGGAATCGGTTCGCCTCAGCGGCGGACGCAACCGGAGGAAGCATGCCGAGAGCAATCACAAGCGATACCACGCGGACCAATGTTTCTTGCCAATGTCCCATCATCTTAATAAATTTCACCTTACGTTCGGCGTTAATTAACCGGGTTAAGCTCATTCATTGATTCGAGCAATAGTTATTCCGGCGAGGTTAACCATTCGGATTGACTGACAACGAAGCCTATCCGAAGGCAACTTATCGCGTCAAGGCGGTGCTAAACCCTAGATTTTCAGAGAAAGCATTACCAGGAACCAGCGTTCTGGTACGCGGGTCTCCGGCTTGTGAACGCTGGAAAGTAAAAGTATGCTTTATCGGCAAGGAGGAGTGTTCATGGTCAAAGCAGCCGACATAGGTTCGTTAATCGAGCGCACTCCGAACGTCCGTTCTGGCAGAGCGAGAATTTCCGGCACTGGAGTCACCGTGCGCCGCATTGTTGAGTGGTATAAATCCGGCTGTAGCCCAGAGGAAATCGCCAACGAGATCGGCCACCTGACCCTCGCGCAGGTTTTCGCCGCTTTAGCCTACTACCATGCGAATCGGGAAGATATCGAAACTGATATTGCTCAGGAAAATGAAATTGCGGACAGACTGGAAAACGACCAACGTCCTATCGACAATAACGGCTCGTGAAGATCCGCCTCTACTTGGAGGAAGACTCCATGAGCCACGCGCTTGTCAGGGGCTTACGAGCGCGCGGCGTAGACGTCGCGACTGCTTTGGAAGAGGGCATGATCGAACGCGCTGACGAGGCGCATTTTGTATTCGCAGCGAATGCAAACCGAACGCTATACAGCTTCAACGTCGGAGATTTCTACCATCTTCACAGTAACTTCATCGCCGAAAACAGAGAACACTCAGGACTCATTCTCAGTCGCCAGCAACAATTCACCGTTGGTGAACAGCTACGCCGCCTTCTAAGGCTCATCGCGAAAATGACCGCCGAGGAGATGAAAAATCGAGTCGAGTTTCTAAGCGCGTGGTGATAATAATTAGGTCTATCCAAAATCACGGGTCCCGATGGGTCGGTTAGCTGAACGAAAGTTTACGCCTTCCTTCTGACGATTCATGCCTCACCATTCACCGTACGATTTTGCTCGCCCGCGCTAACACCTCGGGCTGAATCGCTAGGCCGATCTGCTTGGAGGTTTTCAGGTTGATCACCAACTCAAACTTCATCGGTTGCTCCACAGGCAAATCGGCGGGCTTGGCTCCCTTCAAGATTCTGTCCACGTAATATGCGACGCGCCGGTAGCTCTCCGCGATGTCCGCCCCGTAGTACATGAGCCCACCGGCATCTACAGCTTCTCTGTTGCCGAACACCGACGGCAACCGGCTCTTTAACGTCAAGCCCACAATCCGTTTCTGGTTAGCAGTCATTAGCGGGCTCGCGAGCACGTAGAGTCCATCCGGGCGCTGCTTGTTTAGCGCAACGAATACCCGCTCGAAATCGTCCACAGTTCGTACCTCCCAAGGCTGGAGAGTCAACTTCAGCGCGCGCGCCGCGACCGGGAGAACCTCTTTCAGCTCGAGTGCACTGGCCAGAGAGGCCGGATCGTAGAGAATCGCAACACGGGCAGCTTTGGTAACGGCTTCTTTGAGCAGCTCCAGCCGCTTCCCGCCTAGTTCTCTGGAAAGGAGAGTAATGCCGGTGACGTTGCCGCCGGGACGGGCAAGGCTTTCCACTAGGCCTGTCTCGACAGGATCGGCCGAAAGGCCCGTCATAACGATGGGAATCGTCTTGGTCGCATTCTTGGCCACCCCGATCGGTCGGATACCTCCCGCTACCAGGATGATATCAACCTTGAGACGCACCAGCTCGGCGGCAAGCTCAGGGAACCGATCGCGCTTCCCCTCCGCGAATCGGTACTTGATGGCGATGTTCTGTCCTTCGATGTAGCCACGCTCGCGCAGGGCCAGCCGAATTATCTCGGCACGGGCGGACTCACTAGCTGGATCGGTATTCGATAGATACCCTATCAGCGGGACTTTCGTTGGTTGTTGCGCCTCAGCGAACGAAAGCATCGATAAAACAAAACTCGCCAACACCGAGATCAGACATTTAAAATTCATTGCTCTCCTCAATTCTATGCGTCTTTTGACCGCTGGCCTCTGATCTCTCTCACCCACGAGCGTGGATCCCCGCGCCCGTCACGTAGTCGTACAGATTGGCAACGTTCAACTGCATCACCCGCGGCGCCATGCCGTCTTGTTCCACATCCATCGGATAACGGTCCGCAAGCGCGGTCAAGTTAGCGACGCATTCTGATTGGCTCATGCCACGGCTGATGCCACTGCGGAC
>JBGTCC010000360.1:0-6923 GCA_041749055.1 Thermodesulfobacteriota bacterium
GAAAAAATCCTTCGAATAGTCAGGATAGGTCGTCATGTACGGCGTGAATCCCGGCAGCGGCGCGAACGGCGTATCAGTCAACTCCCAGCCGTTGCCGATGAGCTCATGAACACCCCAGCGGCTGGCGCCCGCGGGGTGCGAACCGACTGGCTGGGGCGACCAAGCGGTAAAGTCGAAATTGCCGTGGCGCGCTGTTGGATCTGCTTCGCCCCAGGGATAGATCGACTCACGCCCGTCCGGGCCGTAAAAAGCGGCGCGGTGATATTCCGCTTCCGTCGGCAACCGTCGGCCGCGCCATGCCGCGTATGCACGCGCGCCGGCCAGACTCACGTAAACCGGCCAACTGGCTATTTGTTCTAGGGGTAAAAAGTCGAACATCGCCCGGTACCACCACGAGCCATCTTGCTCGAGCCAACCGGTAGGATGCTGCTTCCGCTCAAGCTGCCGCCAAGACCAATCTTCGGGTCGCCAATAGCGCCGATCGACATACCCGCCCGCCGTCACAAACTCGAAGAATTCACCTACAGTGACCGGCAACGAGTCCAACTTAAACGCCGCCACATCGACAGTGAGTTCACTGAACTCGTTGTCCCAGCCAAAACAGAGATCCTCGAAGCGCGCTCCCAGGCGCGCCTTCCCCGCCGGTATATGGATAGCTTCCGCCGCAGCGGCATGACCGAATTGATAATGTGGAAAGCTGCGTGGACGACGTTTATCGGCCGGCGCCATTTGCTGCATCATGTAGAGCAGAGTCTCCTGATGCATGTATTCATGCTCCAAGATTAGTTCAAATACGCGCCCGCCTTGGACCAGCGGAGCGACGGAACGGCAATAGCCGATCGCCTCCGTAGACTCTAAGATCGCGCGCCTGACCTTGTCGCGGTAATCGACGGTCGCACCGAGGCTGGGCCACTCATTCGGCACGTCCGGATGCCAGTGGCACTCCCCCGTGTCGACATCGGGATCGATGCCGCGGCAGAACAGATCGTCGAAATAAGCATTGAACGAGGGCCATTTGAGAATGCCGCCACACACCTGGTTCCAAGAAAACGCCGGCAAATGGCCGATGTAAAAAATAAACGGGTGGCGCCAAACGATCGGCTGGGTCAATGCCTGCCCCGCGCCCACCAGGGCAAAAATTTCGTCCGAACGCCCCCAGGCGGCGACCAATCGTTCGCGCAACTGCTCGGCGGCGTGTTGTCCGCGGCTCTTTAACGGCAGTGCCATAACATAGCCTCCTTCCCGAATTTATTTAGGCTATATACTAAATAGAAATTAGCTATGGAAGAGCCCACAGGTAAAATTTCAATGAAAAAAATTGAGCAGTTATGGCCGTTTGAGAAAGGCGCGAAAAGCTTGGGCGATGGGATGGAACGGCCGGCGGCTATGAAAAACTTGGTAAAAGCCCCGTTCGAGTTTCAATCCGCGGATCGGCACTTCGACGATGCTGCCCACTTCGACGTCATGACGAATCGAGATGCGCGACAAGATCGAGAAGCCGTAGCCGGCCATCAGGGCTTGCTTCACCGCCTCGGTGCTGCCGAGTTCCATGGTGATGTTCAAAAGCTCATGGGTCGGCTGCCTGCGCTTGGCGAGCAATTGGCGCAGGGAGTCCAGGGTCCCCGAGCCATGCTCGCGCGAAATAAATTTTTCGTTGCGCAGATCGGCGACTTCGATCGCTTTACGGCGACTCCACGGATGGCCTCGGGGAACGGCCACGACCATTTCGTCGTCCCAGATCTTTTCGAAAACCAGCCGTGCATCCGCGTCCTTGAAGCCGACGTAAGCGATCTCGACCTTGCCGTCCAAAAGATCGGCGACGATCCCGGCCGAGTCGCCGATGCGCAAAATCGGTTTGACCAGGGGATATTTCTTGTTGAACTCACCCAACTTTGGCGGCAATAAGTACTCCCCGGGAATGCTGCTGCCGCCAACCCAGAGTTCGCCGCTGAGGGTGCCGTGGAACTGCTCGACCGCGGCCACGGTTTCGCGCTTGAAGGCGAGCAGATGTTTGGCCTTTTCCATGAGCATTTGCCCGAGCGGGGTCAGACTGACTTTGCCTGGGATGCGGTAGAGCAGCTTGCCGCCCAGCGCCTTCTCGAGCTCTTGGACATGGGCGCTGATAGTCGGCTGGCGCAGCGAGAGCAGCTCGGCAGCCTGAGAAAAACTCTTATGTTCGGCGACCCAGTAGAAAATTTCTAATTTGTGGAGATCGAGATCGGCTTTGATTTTTGCCATGGACTGTGACGACCGGCCAAGGGAGCGCGGTTCATGAAATTGCCCGCGCTCCCTCAGCGACATTGGCGGGAATCTACTTGAGGAATTCCAAGACTTCCGCCGGATGGGCGCCGGCGTCCGCGACCGGAATCCAATGCTTCTTAATCGTGCCATCGGGGCCGATCAATGCAGTCGAGCGAATCGTTCCTTCGGAGACTTCGCCCGCGGCGTTTTTGCGCGGTCCCCAGGCGCCATAGGCTTTCATGGTTTCTTTCTGCTGGTCGGCTAAGAGCACGAACGGCAGGTTGAACTTGCTGATGAACTGATTATGCGAATCGATGCCATCCGGGCTGACACCCACAACCACGGTATTGGCTTTCGTAACGGTATCGATAGCGTCGCGGAACCCGCACGCTTCTTTAGTTCAGCCAGGTGTGTCGTCTTTCGGATAAAACCATAGAATCACGTTTTTGCCGGCGTACTCAGCCAGCGAATGTTGTTTGCCGTCGCTCCCCGCGAGGGTAAACGCCGGCGCTTTTTGCCCTTCCAGTCCTGCCATGAAGCACCTCCATATTAAGTTAAGATAATGTCTGTCTATCACACCGCTAAACCATCTATCAATGATCCTCATCGCATCATTGGCATTGTCATCGCCCACGCATGACGGTATATTTCCACAACCATGGCTAAGCGATCGACAATAGACGATTTGCACGAGCGCCACAGGGCGACATTCACCGAACAGGACGGCTGGATATTGCCCGACCATTTCGGCGATCCGGCGAGGGAGTACGCATCGGTTGGCAAATCCGCCGGGCTCTTCGATCTCGCCAACCGCGCCATGCTGCGGTTCACCGGCGAGGATCGGCTGTCCTACCTGCAAGGCATGCTCTCCAACGACCTCAAGCCGCTAAAGATGTTCGACGGCCAACAGGCCACCATCCTCACCCAACAAGGCAAGGTGGTCGCCGACCTGCGCGTGCTGTGCTCGATGAACTCTTTCTATCTGGATTTCTGGGAACCGTTGAAAGAAAAGATTTTAACCCATCTCAATCGTTATCTGGTCGCTGACGACGTAGAGATCCACGATTCCAACGAGCAGTGGAAAATGCTCTCGCTCCAGGGACCGCGGGCGCAGGCGATGCTCGACCAGATGTTTGCCAATGCCGAGCTGCCAGCGCAGGCGAATCACCATGGCATGGCGCAATTCGACGGCGCTCCGGTCTGCGTCGTCCACGCCGATCGTAGCGGCTACGACGGCTTCGATCTGATCGTCCAGGCTAGCCAACTGCTGGATTTCGCCCAACGCCTGGCCGGGCTCGGCGCCGTATGGGTCGGGGCGCAGGCGCAGAACATCTTGCGCCTAGAGGCAGGTATGCCGCGTTACGGCGTCGATTTCTCCGAAGATAGTTTGCTTCTTGAAGTCGCCTTGAATGACGCCGTGAGTTTCACCAAAGGATGCTATTTAGGCCAGGAAGTGGTCGAGCGCATCCGTTCCCGCGGTCATGTCAACCGGAAGCTTTGCGGGCTCTTGCTCGACGGCAACCAGCCGGCCAGTGCCGGCGACAAGATCCGCGCGGGTGACAAGGAGGTCGGCCAGATCACCAGCTCAGTCGCCTCATTTGCACTGCACCGGCCGATTGCCTTGGGTTACGTCAACAAAGATTTCTGGGCGCCTGGCACCCAGTTGACGGTACGCCATGGCGATGGCGAATTGGCCGCGACGATTACCTCAAGACCGATCGTCCCCGCGACCCATCCCGGGCCTTGAATCCACCTCTCAACTCCGTATATTAGGCGGAAATTTGTTCCAGCTCAGAAAGGAATTTCGGCAATGGCCAATTTCGTAAAAGTCTGCAAAACCGGCGATGTCAAAGGCGGTTGCGGCAAAAGCTTAGAGATCGACGGCAAGGCCGTCGGCGTGTTCAATGTCGACGGCACATTCTACGCGATCAATGATGTCTGCGGCCACCGCGGAGGCCCGCTCGCCGAAGGCGAGATGGACGGGACCACCGTGATCTGCCCCTGGCATGGGTGGCGCTACAATGTCACCACCGGCGAAAACGAATTACTTCCTGCCCTGCCGACGGAAAAGTACCAAGTCCAAGTCGAAGGCGACGACGTGCTGGTCGACCTCGGTTAGCTCGATTCCGCATATTGCAACGAGGCCCGCAGCTTGATTCAAGCCGGCGGGCCTTCGGTTATTTGGCAAACAAATCCCTTGTCGAAATGAAATGTCCTATGCGGCATGCAACCCCAATCCGTCATGCCGGCGCGGGCCGGCATCCAGGCCCTTTGAAACTCCCGAACGATACTACTTCATAAACGACCGAATGTAGTCGTTGAGCGCATCCTTGGTGCTGTCGAAGGCGAGTTCATGCCACGGCACTTCCGCGGGCCCAAACACCGCGGCGTCCGTCGATTCATCGGCCGCAGTCAGAGTCCCGCCAACCACCTCTGCTGTGTAAACCACGATCACATTTGGCGAGCGTGGGTAGGAGTAGACATTGAGGAGGGGGCCGAGCTTAACATCGAGCAAGCACTCTTCCTTGGTTTCCCGAACTGCGGCATCGGTCACGCTCTCGCCGCGGTCGACGTATCCGCTGGGAAACACCCACTTGCCCAGTGCCGGTTCGACGCCGCGTTTGAGCAAAACGATCCCCCCATTCAATGTGAATACCGTGCCGGCGACGACCTTGGGGTCCTGATAGAAAATAAATGAACAGGCTTGGCAGACCAGCCGCCTCGGCTCGCTCGCTTTGACGATCCTCTTATCCAATCCGCCGCCACACTTCGGACAAAATCGGTACTCGATATGGCCGTGCCCATGGCCAGCGTGATGCGCTTGCTGATGATCTGCTGCCATGGATGGTTATCTAGCGCAGTTCGCGTTGAAACAAAAGACGAATCCTGTAAGTTAATGACATGCTGCGCGCGGTTATTTTCGATTTCAACGGTATCATCGTCGACGACGAGCCGATCCATTTTGAACTCTTCCAAAAGGTTTTTGCCGAAGAAGGCATTGAACTCACTAAAGACGCTTACTACGCCCGCTATCTAGGCTTCGACGACCGCGGCGCGTTTGGCTTCGGCTACCTCGAGCACAAGCGGCCCTTGAGTCAAGAGAAACTGGCGCAACTCATCGAGCGCAAAGCCGTTTATTACCAGGAAGCGATCCAAAATCATGTCGCGATCTTTCCCGGCGTAAAGAAACTGGTGGCCGACTTGGCGCAAAGTCTGCCGCTGGCCGTCGCATCGGGGGCCCTGCGCAACGAGATCGAAACCATCCTCACCACCGCCAACTTAATCCATCACTTCAAAGCCGTGATCAGCGCCGAAGATGTCGAACGGGGCAAGCCGGAGCCGGATATTTATCTCAAAGCGCTCGCCGCGTTGAATGCGCACAGCGGTAACACCATCGAAGCGCGTGAATGCGTCGTCATCGAAGATTCCAAAGAAGGCATTAAAGGCGCCCGGCGCGCGGGCATGAAGTGTCTGGCGGTTACCAACTCCCATGCTGCTGTACTGCTGGGAGAGGCTAATGTGATCGTGAAAAGTCTCGAAGACGTGGGGCTGCCCCATCTAGCTCAGCTTTGTACATAGCCAGAATTGAAACTCTCTCCACGCGAAGGTTTGGTCTTGATCCCAATGCGCTCACGCAGCGCTCTGAAGCTCTTGGGCCTCTCACCCAGCGCCGCCCCGTCGCGAAACGATAGCCGAGAAACTCAGAACCTTGCCCGGCTTGCCGACAATCCCCGACATGGGTCTTGGCTTCATTGAGCCCCCCTCGACTGAAATCGCAGATTTATTCATTGGCGCGCGGTCGCGTTGACAGACTTCGGCCCACTCGGATACGCTGAAAATAATTCGCCACGCCAGAGCTCTCACAACCCATTACACCGATGACCGGCAATCTCACAGCGCAGCTCAATGGCCTATTCTACGGCTGGCGCATGGTCGCCGCCGGCTGCGCCATGCGCATGCTCGGCGGCGGCTTTCATCTCTACGGCTTTACGATTTTCTTTCTGCCGATCACCAACGAACTCGGTCTGTCGCGGGCGGCGACCTCGCTGGTTTTCTCCCTGGCACGCGCCGAGGGCGCCATCGAAGGCCCGCTCGCCGGCTACGTCATCGACCGCTATGGCCCACGGCCGATGATGCTCGCCGGCATCATCTTGTCCGGCTTGGGCTACATGCTGCTTGCCACGGTAGATAGCTACGCGGCGTTTCTGATCGTTTACCTGGGCGTGATCTCGCTGGCGTTTTCCGCCGGCTTCATGCATTCGCCGATGGTGCTGGCCAACTCCTGGTTCATCCGCCGCCGCGCCATGGCGATGACGCTGATCAGCAGCGCCATCGGCATCGGCGGCACGCTGATCACGCCCATCCTCGCCTTCACCGTGGCCCAATGGGGCTGGCGCTACGGTGCGTTTATCGCCGGTGTCGGCCTGATCGTCACCGGTGTTCCCGTCGCGCTTTACGTCAAGCGCTCACCCGAATCGATGGGTTTGCTCCCCGACGGCGTGCCAGTTGACGCACCGCGGCAAAAAAATTTAGAGACGCATGCGCAGCCGGATGCCGAGCGCGAATTTTCCTTAAAGCAGGCCCTACGCACCCCGGCCTTCTGGAAACTAATTTTAGCGACCACAACCCGCGTCGGCGTGTTCAATTCGATCACCGTCCACTTCGTGCCGATCATGGTCTGG